>NZ_JBGUAZ010000011.1 GCF_041821085.1 Natrinema sp. HArc-T2
TCCTCACGTAACTCTCGCCACGGCTCCAGTCTGGCCCGTAGTCCAGTTCCCGAACGGTGTTCAGAATCGCGTTGGTTTCCATGCTCTATAGCTTGAGACAGCAACTCGTCGCATTCCAGAACCCGTCCGGGAATGATTGTTTCTCACGGAATGAGCTTCTCTTGTTTCCACGGATTGTAATAAGTCGTGAGAAGCGATCATCATGGGAGTTCACTCCCATCTACATTAGCGATAACGTTTCTTATAGGTTCGTCGAGAGTGCCAGTCAGTCACAATATCGCTCTCAATTACGAGGTCATTGACTGTAAACCCTTATATCCCAACGCCGGTCGGGATTCCATGTCGGTCACGTCGTGGGAAAATATCAGGCAATCGAGCTTTCCTTGTCCCGTGCAGCCGTCAGGTGTTCCTGTCCCCATTTGGCCATCTCCTGAATCACTGGCTCTAGCGATTTGCCGTGTTCGGTCAACGAATACTCGACCCGGACCGGTTTTTCGCTGATGACCGACCGCTCGACCAACTGTTTGGCCTCGAGGTCCTCGAGTGAGTCCGAGAGGACTTTGCTCGAGATCCCGCCGACTTCTTTTTTCAGTGCGTTGAATCCAAGTGGCCCGTTGGCAAGCAATCGATGGAGGATAACGGTGTGCCACTTCTTGCCAATCAGTGTCGCTGTGGAGGTGACAGGACACCAGTCTTCGCCTGCACACCACACTTCCAGTTGCTCTGTCGACTCGCTCATACCTGTACAATGGTGCTGGAACGGCATATAGTTACGTGTTGTAACCTGGTTACTAACCAGTACTGTATTTTGCCCGCCGATGCGTCCTGCTCACGGTCGGTCTCCGAGTAAGTGAGACGGAACGAACAGACTCACGCGCTACTCGCCCTGATTGGGAGCGTCGTCTCGAGCAACGATAGTACCAACTGAACCGATTTACACATCGATCGCACAGCACGTGCGATCGAGTGTGCAGTGACGGTCAGTGGCTACTATAGCACGTACGCAACGGGAACGGGTAGACGACGTGGCCGACGAGTCGACGTCGATAGACGACTGACTTTCCTCAACGTAACCTCCTAACGAGGAGGTTCGCGAGTGCTTATACGTTACCAAGTGTTATCTAGTAGTGTAAGGTAAGCAATCAAGGAGAGACCCCATGTCCACAGATACGACACACTCCAACCAGCAGCCAACGATCGGCGTCGACGCCGCCCTGCTCGAGCGCTACTCGGCTGTCCAGACGGAAACCGACCAGTTGATCGTCTACGACGAACGGGACGACGACGCCTGGATTCAGTCGGACGACTGGATCGACGCGCTCACAATGGCGTGAACTGCGAACTCGAGCAGTGTGCCGTATCAGTCGTCGCCGACGACGCTCTCTTCGGTGGCAGCACACCGGTTCGGTCCCAGCTCGAGTTCGTCGGCCTCGTCCTTGCTTTCCAATTCGCGCTTGCCCTCGTTCGTCGCGATGACTTCTTCGTAGTTCGGGGGCTTTTCTGGGATGGTTTCGAACGCGGCCTGGACGTACTCGTCTTTGTCCATCTGGATCATTTCGTTGTGGGTCCGGATGTGGCCGATGGGAGACTGCATCGGCAGCCCGGGCGTGACACCGATGTACTCGCCGTCGTCGGTGACGTTGAAGTGCCCCGGAAGGACCGTCACGGTGTCCGGCTCAGCCATCAGCTTCTGTAGCGTCTCGTAGAGCACCCCCGACGCCTCCTCGGCGTCACCGCCTTCGAACTGGAGTTCGGTCCGGCCCACGGACTCGACGAACAGGGTATCGCCGGTCATGATCGCCTCGTCTTCAACCAGCCAGCTCGTCGAGCCAGTGGTGTGCCCAGGCGTGTGGACACCCTTCATTGTGATCTCGCCGATGTCGACGGTATCGTTTGGGTCGACGGGATCGTATTCGAACTGCGGGTCCCGTGTCTCGATCTCGCTCCCGAGGTAGTACGGGACGTTCAGTTCGTCACGCAGGCGCTTCCCGCCGGTCATCAAGTGGTCGGCGTGAATGTGTGTCTCGAAGATCGCCGTCACGTCGAAGCCGCGGTCCCGGGCAGCCTCGAGGAACTGTTGGGTATGCCGGGATGAATCGACGATCGCCGCCTTGCCGGTGCGTCGGCACCCGACGACGTAGCCAAGACAGCCTTTCGCGCGGCGCTGGAGTTGGAGGATCTCGATGTCGTCGTCTCGCGTCGCGATGGGGACGACGTCGTACACTCGGCTCCAGGCCTCCATACCGCCGTCGACCGTGGACACGTTCTTGTAGTTCCGTTCGTCGAGCCACTCGCCAAGCGCCTTGGAGGACCTGCCGACAGCACAGATGGTGATGATTTCGGTATCCTCCTCGAGTTCGTCTCGGACCGCGTCGAAATCGCCCCGGAGTTCGTCGTCCGTGGCCGAATACTCCATGTTCTCAGCCGCCGCGATGTGCCAGTTTTCGTAGTCCTCGGGGCTCCGGCTGTCGAAGAGGGCGAAGTCTTCGTCTCGGTCGATCTTCTCTTTGAGTTCGTCTGCCGTGATTAAATCTGTCATGAGTTGGTATGAGTGTTGGTTCGCTATCGGGTATCCGAACGACAGGTCGCACGGACGAGGGTCATCATCGCGCTCCCACCCGTCGGAGGAAATCGACGATTCGACCGATGCCGCGCCGGACGTTCCGATTCCGAAGTGCGCCGAGCAGCCCCAGGATCCCCATCTCTTTGGGCTCTTCCTCGGCGAATGCGCCCAGGCCGGCGTCGAGTGTCTTGAGGACCTGGGGATCGCCGATCCGCTGCGTGAGCCACATCATGTGTCCCAGATTCTGTCCGAGTTCGTATGGATCGGTGTCGTACTCGGCGGTCGCGTCGACTAACCCGGCCGCGACGAGGCGGGACTGTCGGATCGCTGGCCGCAAATCGCCGCTGGCATCTTGGAGTTCCGGAATGAGGTCGTCGACCAGCCCTTCTGTCGCATCCAGTAGATCAAGTGTCTCGGCAAGCGTATCTGCGTTCTCGCCCAGCCGCTCGACGAGGACGACGATGTCCTCGCGCTCGACGGCCATTCGGAGCCGCCGGAGAACGTCACGGTTCTCACGAACGGCAAAACGGAGTTCTGGCGCCAGATCCGAGGCCAGTCCTTCCGTCGCATCCAGCAGGCCGAGCAGTTCGGTCAGCTCTTCGGAGTGTTCGCCGAGTTGCTGGAGAAGGACGACGGTCTCCTCGCGCTCGAAGGCCATCCGGACCTCACGGAGCGGTTCGCGGTTCTCCCGGACAGCCGTCCGCATCTCGGGAGCAAGCTCCGCAGCCGTCTCCTGAATGACGGTCAGCAGCTCGAGCAGTTCCCGCAGTTCGTCGGCGTTCTCGTTGAGTGTCGCGGCGAGTTCCGCCATCTCCTCGTCGCTGAGGGCCGCTTCGGTCGCGTCACTCGCATCTGTTTTGCTCATGGGTCTATACCGGGAGTGGGTCGTAGCCGTGCATCCACAGGTTCCAGTACACCGACGGCAGGACGTTGACGTCCATGATCCAATTAGAGCGGGTCTCGACGGGTGCAGAGATGCTTTCCTCGTAGTCGAACTCCGCGATCATCGCTTTGCCTTTCTGAGTCAGCAGGGGACATGCCGCATAGCCGTCGTATTCCGGCTTGAGTTCTCGGTCGTTCATCGCGCGGACGACGTTCTCTGCCACGGTGTGGGACTCCTTGCGGGCAGCGGCGGCAGTCTTGGAGTGCGGTGCGTTCTCGCAGTCCCCCAGCGCGAAGACGGTCTCGTACTCGTCGTGCTGAAGGGTGTGCTTGTCGATCGTGACGTACTCGCCGTCGTGTTCGTCGTCACCTTCGGTCAGTGGCGAGCTGTCGGTGATGGCTTGCTGGCCGTACTGTGGCGAGACGGGTGTGTAGAAGTCGTACTCGATCTGGCCGTTGTCCGTGTGGATGACCTGCGCGTCCGGGTCGACCTCGCTGACCGACGTGTTAGCCTTGAACTCGATGTCGCGCTCGTCCCAGATATCGTATAGTTTGTCGCGATAGGGCTGGACGCCGAAGTGGTGGTCGGCGTTCCGAGTCATGATGAACTCGGCGTCGTCGCGGAACCCCTGTCGCCGGGCATAGTCCTCGGCGAGCATCGCCATCTTCAGCGGCGCACCCGGACACTTGAACGGTGTATCCGGAATCGTGACGACGAAGGTGCCGCCATCGAAGTCCTGAAGTCCCTCACGCATCTCGAGGGCTGCTTCGTAGTGGTAGAACGGATACACCACATCGGTTTCTTCCCACGCTTCGACCATTCCCGGGGTCGTCTCCGGGGCGAGCCGGTGCCCGGTGGCCACCACCAGATAGTCGTAGGTCAGATCATCGTCAGCCTCCTCGAGGTGAACGACCTGGTCGTCGGGGTCGACACCAGTCACCGCGTCGTGGACGAACTCGACATCGCTGTGGATGAGATCGCGGACGTCCCGCGACTGCTCTGGCTCCAGATAGCCGAACGGGACGAGGTAGAACGACGGCTGATAGAAATGTTCTACGCTCTTATCGACGAGAGTGATCGTCGCCTCGCTCGGGTCGAGTTTCCGACGCAGGATGTTAGCGGTCATTGCGCCGCCCGTCCCAGCACCGAGAATTGCTATGCGTGTCATTCCCACTCTATGGCTAAGAGAAGTAACGTGACAAAGATAGCGATGGGAGTAATTACCGGAACTGACCCGCCCTGTGCCAAGACTGCTGCAATAATTGCTGATTTTGATCTGAGAGGATTTCAACGCGATGCTCGGTTCGGGTGGTGGCAACGCCATCTGCGAACGCGGACACGTCTCCCGCTTGAGGCGGTCCGAACGGTCGCTTCGTGAGATAGAGTACGACCAGAAGTGCCGATGAACGCAGTCGATAGGGAGACCCGAACGGAACGCTCACTCCGTTTCCACGGGGACATCCACGAGGCTTCCCCACTCGGTCCAGGAGCCGTCGTAGTTCATCACCTCGGGATACCCCAGCAGTTCTGAGAGGACGACCCACGCGAGCGCCGAGCGTGCGCCCACGCCGCAGTACACGATAATCTTTCGACCGCCGGTGATGTCGGCGGCGGCCAAGACGTCCTCAACGGCGCTTCGAGATGCGAACCGGTTGCCATCGAACAGTCGGTCCAGCGGAATGTTGATCGCACCGGGGATGTGTCCCTGGATAGGCGTCGACGCCGACAGCTCGCTCCCGTCGTCTGCCTGGCCGCGGTATTCGGACGCCTGTCGAACATCGAGCAGTACAGTATCCTGACCGATCGCGCGGACGACATCGTCGCGGTACGCACGCACGTGATTAAACAGTCCACTGGCGGTGTACTCGACCGAGGGAAACGACCCCGGAACATGGGTTGTGGGGTATCCACTGGCGACCCAGTGTTCGAGGCCGCCGTCGAGCAGTCGCTGGTTTCGATGGCCGTAGTAGGCGAGCAACCAGTACACGTACGCGGCATGATACCCCTCACCATCGTCGTAGAGAACGAGGCTAGTATCTGCAGTCGCGCCGCGACTGCCGAGTAGTTCCTCGAGGTCGGTCCGGTCGGGAAGCCGCTGGCGGTTGGGGTCGAGCAGGTCCGATTCCACGTTCAGGACAACCGATCCTGGAATGACCGCACCGGCGGCGTCGTCCGACCCGACGTAGACGAGTCGTGCAGACGGATCGTCCTGCTGGAACGACGAGCGTTGCTCGTCGACCCAGTCCGGATCGACGAGGGCGTCGCGCGAGTACGTCGAGCACCCCGAGTCCCTGACGAGGGTATAGCAGGTCTGTCTCGCGTCATAATGTGCCGGATGGGACTCGACAAGTCCGGCGTTCTCGAGTTGTCCGATGGCGTAGTGCAGCGTCCGTGATGAGAGTCTGGTCTCATCGACAAGCTGTTTCTGTGAGAGCCGTCCGTTGTACTCGAGGACCTTGTAGACGAGGTTCGCACTCGGTGGGAGGTCCGACAGTTCGTCCTCGATCCAGTCTTCGGCCATGGCAAGTATCGTCAGTAGTCTCTGTACTGTTGTTAGTTACCGAGTCGAATCCGATGCGGGGAGACTAATTCGGCTGAGGGAAGATGCATATCGCGAAACTGAGGCGTTTCGACGGGATCACATCTCGACGTATCTTTGCCTCCGTGTGAACGGGATGTGTCCTCCAGTTGATCCTTGGCGCGATCTATCTGGATATTTGAACCGTACCTCTCTTCCACCCTTTTTTCAGTTCCTCTCAGAAGGCCATTGGTATTTGGCTCTACTATGCCTGAATATGCGTTTCTCTGATTCATGTATGCCGGTAGCACCCGAGAGACAATTAATCATGGTATCGAATACCAGTACAGTATATAGCAACAGCCGAAACTGTTCATCCACTGGTCACACGGCCTCCGTGCGAGCAGGTGTGCACTGACGGTCAGTGGCTACTATCGTTTATCATCACCGCCAGAACCTGTATGGATGATAACTAATGTTGTCGTTGTGCGATATAGTTGTGTGTAGCTTGATCAAGTACCACTCTGACGCCACCCGATTGCCCATCCAGAGTTATCGAAGTAACCAACGTGGTGAAATCGTAGTTTTTGGTCGATTGATGCAGAAATACAGCGTCTGAGTCGGGACCTTATTGCCGAAGACTGCGACACCGAAAATCGGTTTTGACTCCGTATTTCTTGCGATATATCCACAAGACTATTCGGCATATGTCTTGGCATATGGTTGACCGATAATAGCTCGCGACGGCTTCGCCGTTCTGATATGGGCACCGATTAGTCAGTTCGCAGCTGGTTGCGTGAGGACTGTGTAGTCAGTATGCAACTCGTTTTAGAACGGTTGATCGCTATCCGTCGTTCGATCATACTTTCCACTAATACTGATGGAAAGCAGAGCCGCTTGCGTGACACTGGCTCAATTCATCGATTGCTTTCCAACAGTACTGATGTAAACAGAGGCTTATTTATGACTGTGCGAGAACGTACACTCAGTCAATGAAACTGACACAGCACCGAGCGGGGTGTACCGCTCTCGATGGTTGAGCCAGCGGGTTGTTCGTGTAAAATCGGTCGGAATATCGAGACGTACGGCCTCGAGGAGCTAAACGCAGACCTCGTCGAGAAGCGACGAGAGGCTGACGCGAGCCTCCGAACTCTCGCAGCCCACTGTAATCGTCGGCTCTTGGAAGCAGCACTCGTCACTGCAGACGTCGACGTGACTGATGCAGTGTTCGGAGCCGTACACGGCGACGATGTCGTTGAGTTGGTGTACGATGCGCTCTCGAACGACGATGCGTCACCCGATACAGCGGCACGTGTCCGAACCCGGCTCGAGCAACAGGGAATCGATATCGAGACGATCGAATCGGACTGGGTGACACACCCGACGGTTCGGTCCCATCTCAACGAGTGTCTCGACATCGACACGAGCCGATCGGGGACGATCACAGTCGAGGATGCGAGGAACACTATCGAATGGGCACGGACGCAATGTACAGAGATCATCTCCAGAACGATCACACGACTCGAGAACGCTGGACTCGTTACTATCGGCACGCCGTCCGTGTCCGTCACTGTCCGGATTACCTGCATGGACTGTGGTGAGCGATACAGACCGACTGACCTGTTGACAGAGCGCACCTGCGCGTGTTCTACCACGACAGAGGGTGGATAAATCGAGTTGATCCAATGTTTTATCACAATCAATTTCCTCCGATCCAGTATGACTGACCAATCGACAACGACAGACACAGCGCCGGATCCGGAGCAGATCGAGGTGTCAGTCGAGAACCTCGGTGGGATCGAGCGCTGTTCGGTCGGCCTCGAAACAGGGGTCAACGTGCTGACCGGGAAGAACGCCACGAACCGGACGAGTTTCTTGCGGGCGCTCGTGGGCGCATTGGGCGGCTCGAAAACGACGCTCAAGAGCGATGCAGACGAGGGTCGAGTGTCAGTCGAGATCGGTTCCCACGTGTATCATCGGGAGTTCCACAGAACAGAGACAGGAATCACGACACATGGAACTCCATACACCGACGCGGAGCAACTGGTCGACAGCTTCGTCGCACTGCTCGAGGAGAACCCAGCACGACGTGCAGTGCAACGTGGTGACGATCTCCGCGAGATCATCATGCGGCCCGTCGACACTGACGAAATCGAACGGCAGATCCAAAGCCTCAAAGCGGACAAGGAGGCCCTCGAACAACGTCTCACAGAAGTCGACCGACGGACTGAACAGCTCCCGACTCTCGAAGAGCGACGGGCCAGTCTCACGGCGGAGATCGAGTCGATCAATTCGGAACTGGAGACGCTGCGAGCCGAGGTCGAGGCGTTCGAGGCTGATGCGGAGATGGCTGTGGAAGCTGAAGCGGTAATGGAACGGCTCGACGCTCGGCGGCAACAACTCAACGAAACGGAAGATCGGATCGACGTGCTCACTGCCGAGTTGGATGCACTCCGTGACAAACCGGCAGCCCTCCGTAGCGAACAGGCAGAACTTCCAGACCACTCGAAAGACGATCTGAAAGCCGTCCAGGAGCGACTCGAAGCAGTCAGGCGTGAGAAACGCAACGTCGACGAGACGATCACGAACCTCACGACGATCGTCGAGTTCAATGAGGACGTACTCTCCGGCGACAGCTCTGACTTAGAGAGTCTGCAATCAGCTACAGAGACCCCAGCCGCCGAACTCGCCCCCGATTCAGAACAGTCGGTCGACTGCTGGACCTGTGGCACCACGGTCAAGCGGGGAGACATAACGAACCGGCTGGAAAGCTTGCGCACTGTCATTCAAGAGAAACGGTCCGAGCAGACCGATCTCGCAAAGGAAGCAAGCGAACTGGAATCCAAACAACAGTCGATCATCGAAACGATCGATAGGCGGCAAGCGGTTGCCGACCGGCTCACGACTGTCGAAGAGAAACTCAACCGGAAGTCGACACAGCTTGCGGAACTCGAAACGGACGCCGCCGAGCTTCGAGACAGCATCGAAACACTCGAACACGAAGTCGCAGAAACCGAGGAGCTACGGGATACCGATCTGATGGACGCGTACGAACAGATCAGTGATCTCCAGTATGAGCGGGGCCAACTCCAGCAGGAGTTAGAAACTACAGTGGAGGAAATCGAAGCGATCGAAGCGTTACCGGACAGCGAGCAGCTACACGCAGAACTCGACGATGTCCGGGAATCACTCGCTCGCGAACGAACTCGGATCACAGATATCGAAACACAGGCAGTCGAGCAGTTTAACGAACACATGGACGATCTCCTGGCGGTCTTGGGATATAAAAACATCACGCGCGTCTGGATCGAGCGGAAACAGGCTGGTCGTGAGTCGTCGCCCGCAACCTTCGAGATGAACATCGTCCGCGAAACTGAGTCGGGGACGGTGTACGAAGATACGATCGACACGCTGAGCGAGAGTGAACGTGAGGTTATCGGGCTCGTGTTCGCACTTGCTGGATACCTCGTCCACGATGTCTACGAATCGATTCCGTTCATGCTGTTGGACTCGCTCGAGGCGATCGACGCCGATAGAATCTCGGCGCTCGTCGACTACTTTTCCGAGTACGCCCCATATCTCGTCGTGGCACTGCTTCCCGAGGACTCGGCAGGCGTCGAAATCGACCACAGACGGGTCCCTGCAGACACATTGGACTGATCTCGCGTCCACAGCTGTGCTTCGCGTCGTCGTCATACCTGTGCACTCACCCTCGCCGAGACGCCGTCGCCGAAGCCTACGATTCTAGCGAATGCTGAAGTCGAAGTCAGTTCGCTGAGAGAGTGGGTCCACACATGGTGAACAGCAGACTCCGACTGAGTCTCTTGATATGGGAATCTACTGCCGGTGATGTGGAACGTGACGCTCCTCAGCACCGAAAAGCGTGCATTGCTATTCACGAAAGGCGGAATCAGTACGGCTCGATCCGGGCTCCCGTCACTGGTCGTCCAGTCGTTGTGGATATGTCGTGTCAACCGACTCTCGGACGCTCGCCGAGTTCACGCTACGTGAATGACAACTCTGTTCGCTGGTGTACAAATCGGGTGTCGGGTTCACGATTGTCGATAACTATAACCCGATCCCGCCTAGTCCATGATGTATGATATCAAACCCGTCATCGAGGCAGGTCAAATCCGTCGAGACCTCCTTCGAGATCATCCACCTGCTCCAGGAGTACGGAGGTGCCACGCTAAACGAAGTGGCAGCCCACCTCGAGATCGCCAAGAGTACAGCCCACAACTACCTGGGAACGCTCGAATCGATGGGGTACGTGGTGAAACGGGACAGAACCTACCGATTGGGGCTTCGGTTTCTCACACACGGAATGGCAGCCAGAAACAGTCTGTCCATCGCCGATATCGTCCAGCAGTCGCTTGTAACGGTCGCTCAGGAGACCGGACAGTCGACGTGGTGGATCGTAGAGGAGTTCGGTCGGGGGTTTTTCGTCGATAATGCAGTTCCCGATGAGGACGGTGATAGCTACGGAACTATCGGGAAGCGGTCGTACCTCCACACGCACGCACCGGGAAAGGCGATACTCGCCCAACTGTCCAGAGACTACGTCTGGGAACTCATCGACTATCACGGATTGCCGATTTACACGACGAAGACGATTACGGACGCTGACACGCTCATCCAGGAGTTAGACACGATTCGTGATCAGGGATATGCAGTGAGTGACGGGGAAACAGCACTCGGCGTACAATCGACTGGCGTGGCGTTCGAGGACCCATACGGTGGCACAAACGCGATCGGTGTGTTCGGATACACGCACGACTTTGGCGGCGAGAGTCTCGAGAAAGACATTCCATCGCTGTTGAAACATGTTGTGAGTGACATCACCCAGTCACTCGAACGGGAGGTCGAGTGAGTATGGATGCGATTTCGCCACCTGAAACGCTCCGGACTGTCAAGAGTGCTGTCGAGATGAAAGCAGCGAGGAACAAAGACAAACCCTTCCTCCATTACCGAAACCAAGTGATTTCGTACGCTGAACTCGATCGCAACGCTGACGCGATCGCCACCAAACTCCGCGCGCAGGGAGTCGAAAAGGGTGACACCGTCTGTCTGTTCATGTACAACTGTCCCGAGTACATCTTCGTCTTCTTTGCACTCGCAAAGATCGGAGCCGTCGCGGCCCCGATCGATACGCGGTTCCGGGGTGAAACACTGGTGTACGTTCTCACCCAGTCTGACGCGACCACGATTTTCATCGACGCGAAAACGCGCCCAGAGTACGAGTCAGTCACCGCTTCGGTTCCGAACATCACGAGAGAGTACCTCATCGACGAGACTGGCACCGACCACCCGTACCGGAAGTTCGACACGCTCCTCGAGGACGACTCGATGTCTACGCCGACGACAGCCGTCGAACCGTCGGACCCACTCGCAGTGATCTACGTCCAGCGGAACGCAACCGAACAGCCGAAGGGCGTCGTGCTCCCCCACTACTCGTATATTAATACCGGCTGGGAGGCGTGCGAGAACCTGTTCGATTTTACCGAAGACGACCGCATATTCACGACGCTGCCACTGTACAGTAGCTTCACGTTTCATCTCGGCGTTATCGGGACGCTACTTGCCGATGCGGAGTTCGTCCTCGCCGGACAGTTCGATCCATCGCGGTTCTGGGAGCAGATCGAGTCCTCCGACGCTACCGTGTTTCTATATCTCAGTCGGATGCTCTCGGTGCTTTACAACCAAGACGAGAAACCGACCAACGGTGAGACGCCGATCGAGTTGGCCATCGGCCACAGCTTCGGATTCACAACGGATGAAGAGATGTTCCGAACACTGGAAGAACGGTTCGACATCACCATCCTCGAGGGATACGGTGTCACACCAGCGACCATTGTCACCTACAACTGTCCGGACGACCGACGGCTTGGAAGCGTCGGTAAAGAAGCGTCGTACGTCGATCTTGAGATCGTCGATGGGGACGACTGGCCCGTGTCACCGGGCGAAACAGGTGAGATCGTCGTTCGTCCGACGGAACCGCACACGATGATGCAAGGCTACTACAACCAACCCGAGGCCACCACGGAAGCCGTTCGGAATCAGTGGCTTCACACCGGCGGGATCGGCTACAAAGACGACGACGGATACCTCCACTTCGTCGCGAACAGGGACAACTCGATCTATCGTGGCCGCATCGATGGCCGGATCTCATCGCTCGAGATCGAGAGTGTGATCGATGCCCACCCCGGTGTTCGCCAGTCGAGTGTCGTCGGTGTGACCAACGAGGCGGGTAGCGAAGAGATCAAGGCGTTCGTAGTCCCCGAAGCCGACGCCGACATCACACCGATCGATATCTGCAAACGCTGTGAACGACAGCTCCCCTACCTCAAAGTCCCACGATACATCGAGATCCGCGAGGAGTTCCCCCGGAGTCCATCGGGGAAGATCAGAAAGCAAGAGCTCAAAGCCGAGGGGACAGTGAACGCGTGGGACCGCAAGAGTGGATACGAACTGAGCCGATAACGCCAGTCAGTCTGGATGTGAAAATATTCTTATAAGATTGCCGTGTGGAAAATCGAGCGGTTAGTCTTCGTCGTCGGTGCTACAGACGAGAACCGGACGGGTCGTGTTCAGGATTACCGCCTGCGTGACGCTCCCGAACAATACCTTGCCCGTCGGTGTCCGCTTTCGACCCGCGAGTACGATACGGTCTGCGTCGTGTCTGTCGGCGGCATGAATAATCGCAGTGGCCGGATCGCCACTGGTCCCCTCGAGTTCGACGTCGATGTCGGCGTCCTCGAGTATCTCTCGAGCACGTCTGACTGCGCCGACCTGCTCGACCGTTCCGCCTTGGGGGTTCTCGCCGAAGTCGTGGAGGAGTATCGCCGTAATTTCCGACGCTGCGCACGGAATCTGTGCGACTGTGTTCGCCTGTGACACTGCACGATCGGTATCCGTGTCAATACCAAGTACAACTGTGAACATGTAGCAAACATCGAAGCTATGCTATATTATTGTATCGGACAGTGTTTGCCAGCGGAAGTTATGTGGATATAATAGAAGATCGTCTGACCGGCACAGGTGGCCTCGGCCTGCAGCGTCGAGAGTGCGCGCCCAAGCTGTTTCTCGTTCATGTGGCACCATTCGCCAATTAATATGGTGGAAATAATACTGTATATGCTTACGATGCCGATTATTACACTCTCACGTTGGATGAAAATCCACGATATCCGTAATCTATATATAATATGTATTCATCTCCGTTTGTTGTGTTAATCCATGACAAACCAGGAGATAGCATCTGAAACGGAAGCGTGCGAACGGAGAACAGTGCTCAAAGGATTCGGCGGTGCTGCAGCAGGTGTAACAACGCTGTCGCTCGCCGGTTGTCTCGGTAGCGGCGACGGCAGCGGTGGCGTGTCAGTGCCCGGCCTCTACGACATGAGCGGTGCGACATCTGACGTCGGAAAGCCGTCCGGAATCGGCTCTCGTGACGCGATCAAGTGGATCAACGAAAACGACGAGTTGGACACGGAGATCGATCACCCGTGGCAGGACTACGCGTACGACGTGCCCACGGCAAAGAGTGCGTACGACGAGTACACGAGTGGATCGAAACCCCCCGTCATCATCGGCTGGGGTACTGCTGACACGGAAGCACTGTCTCCGTCGGTCGCTCGAGATCGTATCGTATACATCTCGGCGTCCTACTCGGCGAAGTTGGTCAAAGAGGAGACGCCGTTCAATTTCTTCGGCAACCTCGACTACACTAGCCAGGCCCGCGCACACCTCAAGTGGATCAAAGAGAACGATCCTGACGCGAAGGTGGCGTTTATTTTCTCGAATACGGCGTTCGGGAAATCGCCGGTCGAAGGCGGTCGCCAGTACGCGGAATCACTGGGACTGGATCTCGGTGAGAACATCAACCTCTCACTGACTGCAAACTCGGCGAAGACGCAGCTGCGAAAGGCCAAGAACCGAAACATCGACTACCTCATCCACCAGAACACGGCGGCACCGATGCAGGTGCTGCTGTCCGACCGGCAGGACGTCTACCCTGACGTCAACGTAATGGGACTTACCTACACGGTCGACGAGTTGCGTGCACAGGAATCGCCGGAACTGTTCGAGGGTGTCCGGTATGCGTCCGGGTTCAAGGTGTTCAATGAGGTCATGGCCAGCGACGTGCCGGGCAAGAAGATCATCGAGGAATCCTTCGAGCGTGAAGGACGGTCGATGGACGACCCGTCCGTAGCGAATCTCAACTACGTCCGTGGCGTCATCCACGCGCTTCTGGCGCTGAAAGGGCTCACAGAGGCCGACGACATGAACAGTGGACAGAGCGTCCGCGAAGGCCTGTTCAACGTGAGCGACTGGGACGTCCGCGGCCTGGCAGAGCCGTTCACCTACTCGGAGGACGACCGTCGTCCGACGATGAACGGTCGGATCTACCAGGTGACAGACGGCTCCTTCGAGTACGATTCGACGATGGAACTCCCACGAAAAGACGAATGGATCGGGCTCTAACATGACTGCCGGCGATACTACATCATCGCCTCCCGTCGTCGAACTCGACAACGTCGAAATCGTGTACGACCGTCACTTCCTGGCTGTCCAGGGGGTTTCGATGGAGGCCAACAAAGGTGATATCGTGGCACTACTCGGTCCCAACGGTGCAGGCAAGAGCACCATCCTGAAAATGATCTCGGGAATCGGGCTGACCGAACGCGGTGAGGTAACCCGTGGGACCGTCCGCTATGAGGGGACCGACGTGACTAACGCCGACACCAACCGAATGGTGAGCGAAGGGGTGACCCACATCCTTGAGGGACGGCGGTCGTTCGAGGATCTCACAGTCGAAGAGAACCTCCGATGTGGACTGTACCGGGGTGGGCGACGCCTGTCCTACAGCGAGGAGGACTACGAACTCGCGTTCGAGTACTTCCCGCAACTGGAGGACATCCTCGACCTCAAGGCGGGATACACCAGTGGCGGCGAACAGCAGATGCTCGTCATCGCTCGCGCACTGATACACCGACCGAAGCTGCTGTTGCTCGACGAGCCGTCGCTCGGACTCGCACCGAAGCTGGTTCAGGACATCTTCGAGACGCTGGTCGAGATCAACAGAAAAGAGGACATCACCATGATCGTGGCCGACCAGAACGCCAAACGGACGCTCGAGATCGCGGATTACGGCTACGTTATGGAAAACGGACAGGTCGAACTGCAGGATCCGGCTGAGACGCTGATGAACCGCGAGGAGATCAAGGAGTTCTACCTTGGAACCAGCCGCGAAGAGGGCCGGTACACGGATATCAAACACTACAAGATGCGCAAGCGGTGGACCTGATTCGAGACCATGAGTAGCGAAACCACAACGACAACCGAACCGAACATGGACCTCCGGGGTGGACCGAAGGTACCACCCGAACAGGCTGTCCTGGGCTGCAAAGACGTGACCAAAACGTTCGGTGCCGTGACTGCCGTCGACGACGTTTCGATCGGGATCGATGAGGGAGAGTGGATCTCTATCGTCGGCCCGAACGGTGCGGGAAAGACGACGCTGCTGAACATCCTCAATGGGTTCTACGACCCGGATCCGGGTGGTGAGGTCTACCTCAATGGAGAGGATGTCACCGCACTGAAATCCTACAAGCGTGCCCGCCGTGGTCTCGGTCGTACGTTCCAGGGATTGGAACTGTTCGAGAGCGAGGATGTCCTCGAGAACATCATGACGGTCAGAGCCGTCACGCAGCATCCGAATCTGTTGCAGGCGCTCACGTTCTACGGCTCCGGTCGAAAGATCGAAGCTCAGAACATGCGGCGGGTCGAGGAGATCCTCGATTACCTCGAACTCTGGGAATACCGTCACAGCAAGATATCCGGACTTCCGTTGGGGATCCGCCGTCGCGTCGACCTCGCACGGTCGCTCGCACTCGAGCCGGACGTGCTCCTCTTAGACGAAGCGATGAGTGGACTGACCTTCGACGAGAAGTACGACATGATCCGCTTTATCACCGATCTGTATGAGGAGGAAGGGCTCACCGTCGTGATGATCGAACACGACCTGGAAGTCGTGACCGACGTCTCCGACCGGATGATTGTACTCCAGAAAGGTGGGCTCCTCGCGCGTGGCCCGCCCGCTGCAGTCGTGGAAGATCCCGAGGTCCGTCACGTCTACACGGGGGTTGACTGATCATGACGGCCAAGGAAACGAAACTCGACACGGACACGGATGTGGATGCGGATTCAGATGTGGACGCGGACGGACTTTCGATCGACCGGATCATCACCGCACCAGACGGCGACGACGTCGAGATCGTCGACGACAAGGCACTGCCGGAGATCCTGCTCGAGCACGTCGAGAAACACGGCACAGACATCGCCCTGCGCTGGAAGCAGTACGGCGTCTGGCAGGAGTTCACCTGGGAAGAGTACTACGACCGCGTAAAGTGGTTCGCACTCGGACTGGACGACATTGGATTCGGCGAGGAAGACGTTCTCTTCACCATCGGGTACAACCGTCCACACCAGCTGTGGTCGTGGATGGCTGCACAGTCGCTGGGCGGCATCGCTGCGCCGAACTACGAGGAGATGCTTCCTGAAGACATCGGCAAACAGCTTGAGCTCATCGAGCCGACGGTCGCCTATGCCGAAGACCAGGAGATGGTCGACAAGCTGCTCAAGGTGACGGACATGGCCGAGTCGCTCGAGACGATCGTCTACCGCGACGAGCGGGGGATGTTCCGCTACGGTGACGAAGAAGACATCGAGATCGTCTCCTACGACGAGATCGAATCCCGTGGTCGGGAACGGCTGGACACCGGAGACGTGACCGACAGCTACCTGGCAGATCGCATCTCGAACATCGACCCGCAGCGCCCGGCGATGCTGTCGCCGACCAGTGGGACGACTGGGATGCCGAAGCGCGTCAAACTCAGCCACTTCAACTTCCTCAACCTCGCGAAGGCGGCGATCGAAATCGATCCGCTCCCGAAAGAGAGCGATTACTTCTCGTACCTTCCGATGGCGTGGGTCGGCGAGCAGATGATCCTGATCGCCGCGGCGTTCGTCGGCGGCTGGACCGCCAACTTCCCCGAGGAAGCCGAAACGGAGTCAGAAGACCTTCGAGAGATCGGCCCGGAGATCATCTTCTCGTCGCCACACTCCTACGAAGGGTGGGTCGCCGACATCAAGGCCAAAATCGAGAACACCAGCCGACTGAAACGCTGGGTGTACGACAAGGCGATGGATATTGGCGACCGGTACGCCGAGTACATCAGCGGTGACAAAAGCAGCGAGGAACCGCCGCTGTCACTGAAGGCGCTCCACTGGCTGTCCTACTGGGCGGCCTACAGACCGATCCTCGACAAGATCGGCCTCAAGCGTGCGAAGAACGTCTACACCGGCGGTGGCCCACTCGGCGAGGACCACTTCCAGTACTACCACGCGCTGGGCGTCCCGCTGAAACAGATCTGGGGTCAGTCCGAGGTATGTGGCTTCGTGACGATGCACCGTGACGGCGATATCGACGTCGACACAGTGGGTGAAGTGTTCCCGAACGTCGAAGTCGGTATCACGACAAACGGGGAACTCATCGTTCGTGGACCCGTCGTGACGAGCGGCTACTACAACCAGCCCGAAAAGACCGAGAGTGCTCTCGAGGACGGCTGGCTCCACACCGACGACTTCGGTGCGCTCACCGAAGACGGCCACGTCAAGGTGTTCGATCGGATGGACGACGTGCTGGAACTCGCGGACGGCACGCCGATCGCACCTATCAGCGTCGAGACGAAGCTGAAATTCAACCCCTATATCAAGGAAGTACTGGTCGTCGGCGATGGGCGAGAGTCGCTGTCGGCGATTATCAACATCCGCTACGACAACGTTGCGGAGTGGGCAGACCAGCGTGACATCCAGTACACTGGCTACCGCGACTTGACGCAGAAACCCGAAGTACTGGAACTCATTCGCGGCGTCGTCGACGAGACGAACGAGCGACTCGACAACGTCGATATCACGAGCTTCGTCAATCTCTTCAAGGAGTTCGACGCCGACGACGGCGAACTCACTCGGACCGGGAAGATCCGTCGCGAAGTGGTCACCGAACGCTACGAACAGCTCCTCGATGGAATCTTCGCGGAACAGGAACTCGTTGAAATGGATCTGACAATCACCTACCAGAACGGGAAAGAATCGCGCGAACACGGTGAGATGCGCGTCATCGACGTCGACGAACCGCTTACTGATACGGTCGACGGAGGGCAGTTCAATGGTTGACGTCAGCACCTTCTTCAGTATCACGATCGCCGGAATCGGCCTCGGCGCGTTGTACTCGCTCGTGGCGATGGGCTTTTCGCTCATCTACAAGGTCACTGGCGTGCTCAACTTCGCCCAGGGACAGTTGGCACTCATCGGTGCCTACGGCGTCGTGATCTTCGCGACACCGGCGGTTCTGGGCCTGAACTTACCGGCTGTCGTCGCGGTACTGGCCACGATCGCCCTTGGGCTCGTACTCGGGCTGGTGCTCGAGCGTGTGATCTTCCGTCACTTCATCGGTGAACCCGTGTTGTCGGTCATCATCGTGACGCTCGCACTCGGTGGGATCTTCAGTGGCCTGTTGCGGTTCCTGGTCGGCCCGAACTTCCGGTCGTACCCAGCCACACTCAAGCCGGGGTGGAGTATCGAGCTCCCGCTCGGGGCGTCGATCGGCGCCTCGTTCACCCTCGGCGTCATCCTGTCGCTGGCGGTCGTCATCTCGCTGATGCTGTTCTTCCGGTACACGGTAACCGGCTCGATCCTGCGAGCCGCAGCAGCTGACGAGCAAGCGGCGATGGTGCTCGGTGTCTCTATCGAGCGGACCATCATCATCTCGTGGGCGCTGTCGATCGCCATCACTGCGATCGGTGGCATTCTGCTGGCGATGGCCAGCGGTGGCGCAGGCTTTACCATCGAAGCAGTCGGCATCATCATCTTCGCCGCGGTGGTCTTCGGCGGGCTCGATAGCATCCCCGGTGCGTTCCTGGGTGCGATCGTCGTTGGCCTGCTTCAGGAGTACGGTGCCTTCTACGTGACCGATATTATCGGTCCGGGCGCCGGCGAGATCCTTCCGATGATCTTCCTGCTGGTGGTCATCCTGATCAAGCCACACGGACTGTTCGGAACGGAACGTATCGAGAGGATCTAGCAATGATGACAAAACTACCAATGACGACGAGACACGACATCTCAACACACGCACAGTACTGCAACACATCACGGGAGAAGGGAGGTATCCATGCCCTGCGGTGAGTACTTCACTAGCTACGAGAGCCGGATGGGACTGTTCCGCTGGCGGACCCAGCGGATCGCTCTAGTGCTGGGTCTTCCGATCCCGTTCATCCTCCCGTTCGCGTTACACGGCGGGCTGATGTCGACGATCACGCAGATATACATCTTCACCATCGCGGTCCTCGGTCTGAACGTCATCCTGGGCTACGCAGGCGAGATCGTTCTCGCCCAGGGGGCGTTCATGGCCATCGGTGCCTACACGACGAGTCAGATTCTGGCCGATGGCCTGTTCGGCGTCCAGATCGGGTTACTGCCGGCGATGGCCGTCGGCGGTCTGCTCGCCGGCTTCGTGGCCGTACTGTTCGGCATCCCGTCGTTCCGTGTGAAGGGGTTCTACATCGCGATCTCCACGCTCGCACTGCAGTTTATCTCCGAGTGGTTCTTCAACAACAGCCAACTGGAGTGGCTCCACGGCGGCACCCAGCAGACAATGCCGTTCGAAGTTGGACTCATCGGGCAGTGGCTCACCATCACGGGCACCGACATGGAACTGTACTTCATGTCGTTAGTACTCATGTTACTGTTCGCGATGCTCTCGCTCAACCTCAGTCGGAGTGGGACCGGGAAGGTATTCCGGGCGATCCACGACAACGATCTGTCTGCCGGTGTTCTCGGAATTAACGTCTTCCGGAACAAGCTGCTGGCGTTCGCGCTCGGCGGTTTCATGGTCGGCGTGGCCGGTGGCCTGTTCGGCTACTACATCGGCTTCATCAGCCCAGGCTACTTCACGCTTGACCTGACGCTCCAACACTACGTGATGTTGCTGTTTGGCGGCCTCGGTCGCGTCTGGGGCGCGATGCTCGGTGTTGGTGTTGTGACGGTACTACAGGAGTTCCTCCGAGGGTTCCTGCAGTCGGTCGCATCCAACGCGACGTCGCTCGAGCCAGTGTTCTTCGGCGTCATCATCATCGTGGTGCTGGCCGTCGAGCCGAAGGGTGTCCTCGCAGCACTTGGGCAGATCAAAGACTACCTGCGGAAATGGCCCTTCGCCTACTGACTGGCCGATTTTTCTGATCGATTGGCCTCGGTTTCGGCCGAGAGCCGCTCGAGCCATCGCCGGCCGTGACTGCTGTGGCGGATTCAACTACGGCCCCAACGTACGTGACGAGCGCGTACTGGTTCACGCTGGAGTATGTCACCAACAATTGACTAACAGTTGGTTTTATGTGTTGGGTTAGCGTACCATACAGTGATGTACGATTCCGCCACGTTGCATGCCGTCCAACAGCAGGTAGCACGCGCAACACGCTTCGACTTCTACGAAACACGGCTGGCGGAGGCCGACGTGGATCCGACAGCGATCGACTCGTGGGAGGCGTTCAGGGAACTGCCGTTCACGACGGGGGCGGCGTTAGAGGCCGACTTCGGGGAGGGACCGCCGACTGGCTCACTATATACGGAATCGGCGATGGTGACGTTCTCGCCGATGGGCGAGGGACTGAAACCCGTGTTCGACACCCGTGACGACTTGAGCTATCAGACATCCGTCAATGCCGACGTGTTCGAACAGGTCGGAATCGAACCCGGCGATCGCGTGGTCAATACGTTCGGCTACCAGCTGTTCGGGACGGGATACGTCATCCACAGGGCGCTCGAGGAACTCGGCGCAGAGGTATTCCCGCTCGGGCCCGGTGACTCCGAGCAGGCCGCAGACATTATCACCGAGTATGATGTCGACGCACTCATCGGCAATCCGAGTTTCGCGCTGAAGATCGGTGATGCAGGCGGTCAGGTCGACACGTTCGTGGGGGCTGGCGAGCCCTTCACGTCCGTCCCTGGCCGGCGAGCAGCAGTCAAAGAGGCGCTCGGTGCCTCGACAGCAACCGATTACTTCGGAACACGCCATATCATGCCCGTCGCTGCCGAAACCGACGCTGAGGACGGACTTCACGTCGTCGACGACTACGCAATCGTCGAGATCATCGATCCCGACACGGGCGAGGTTCTCGACGAGGGCGAACGTGGGGAAGTCGTCGTCACCCACGTCAAAAAAGACGGACTGCCACTGATCCGCTATCGAACGGGTGATCTCGCCGAACTCGAACAGCGCGGTGATTCGGTCGTGATGCCCGACGGCGTCATCGGTCGCACCGACGAACGGCTCAAAGTCAAAGGAGTGAAAGTTTACCCCGAGAGCATCGAGACGGTGCTCGCGGCGTTCGACGGGTTGACAGGCGAGTACCGCATCGAAGTCAACCAGAACGGCTCCACCGATCATTTGACTATCGTCTGTGAGGGAACCGCTGACGAGAGTGATCTAGCGAGCGAGCTCGGTGACAGACTGCTGATCTCACCCGATACAGTCGAACTCGTCGAGGAACTGGAACCGGGCGATCGTATCGTCGACAACCGATACTGATCACTCGTCCTCGGTGGCGGTTATCATTTGGCATCAGACATAAGCGGGAACTAGCTATACTGTTGATAAGTTATCCATCATTCACCAGTCATTTTGTAGACGCCAGTCCCGGTTGCACACACGTCGTCACCGGATTCGACCTCGATATCGGCCACACCGATCTGCTTCCCTCTCGTGAGACAGTCGCCGTGGCGTACAGTGGTTGTTTCCCGGCGGGTTGCAGATAGTTCACACGTAGATCGATCGTCGGTGTATACTCCTCACAGCGACCGGCAAACACTGCAGCACCCGTCAGATCGACGAGCGAACCGATCGCGCCGCCGTGCAGCACTTCCAGGTCTGGATTTCCCACGAGCGACTCGTCGAATGGGAGTTTCGTCTCAGCCCGGCGCGGGGTGACGACCACTATTTCGATGCCGTGTTTCCGGTGGAACGGAATCACATCGTACAGTTCCCTTACGATATCTGTTCGCTCATCAGCAGTGTTTGTCATCTGTCTCGAACGCTATCCGGAAGCGAATCCGTGACTGGTATGTTACACGTTATCTCTCATAGAATAAGTATGTCTAGGTGCAAAGAGTCCCCATCAAGTGTTGGAGTCCATCTGCCCATTCATACGGTCTACTGTACCGATTTACCGGCGCACCCGCAGGACGGGTCGCGGGTTCGCCAGAATGACTTACAGTAGTCCGTATCGGTCCTCGCCGGCTCAGTATTGTCTGCGACTGTCGGAACCCTTCAGTCGCGGTTTCCGGATTGGCGTCGCGGAACTCGAGGCTCAAGGGGTCTCAGTGTCAAGTAGTCCATGGTGTTCTGGCTGTTCTTTTCATTTGTTCTGCTAGATAGCGACCCAATAACAACATCAGTCTGAATAGCAATCCTCTTTGTCACGATACTCTCGGTTTCGCGGCTCATTCGTAACAACCGTTGGATGGTGAAGGATATCACCTAATCAGATGGATCGCATCAGGTGGAATTGTCGCCTGAATGCTGGAACCGACTTCAAGCGGGACTTGGCCGAAACCCGGTGGACGAATCGTCGTCGTAAGCGTGATCGGTGCGTCGTCAAGAGCGACTTCCACTCGGTACTCGTCACCCTCGTTTAACCACCGGTCGATCGTTCCCGAAACTGTGTTCTCACAATGGAGGTCATCATCCCTGTTCGGTGTGTGCACCTGTACACGCGATGGGTGGATGCAGAGCGTAACACCTGTCCCAGGAGTGGCTGCTGTTGTCGCCTGAAGACGAACGTTGCCAACTCGAAGGAAAGTCATGTCTTCGCGCTGTTCAACGACGGTTGCGTCGAACAGATTCTCGTTGCCGGTGAATCTCGCGACGAACCGCGTTGTGGGACGGTTGATAACGGCCATTGGAGATCCAACCTGCTCGATTGTACCGTCGCGAAAGATAGCTGTTCGGTCACCAAGCGCCGTCGCCGTTCGCTGATCATGCGTGACGTAGATAACTGGAATCTCGAGCGAACTGAAGAGCGTATGGAGTTCCCTGCGAAGTCGACGCCGAATCGGCGCATCGAGACTTGCTAACGGCTCGTCAAGTAGCAGGAGGTCAGGATCTGCTGCCAACGTGCGTGCAAGCGCGACGCGTTGCTGTTCGCCACCCGACAGCGTCGGCGGTCGGCGGTCTAGTACGTCCGTGATCTCGAGCAGCGATGCGAACTTTGCGATTCGGTCCCTGTCAGTTGCGGCATAGCCGATGTTCTCTCGGGCAGTCATGTGCGGGAACAGAGCTCCGTCTTGAAACACGAGGCCAGTCCGGCGCTCTTGAAGGGGACACCCATTGAGACGGTCGCTGTTCAGCGAGATGGCCCCCTCATCTGGGTCGACGATGCCCGCGATTAGCGACAGCAGTGTCGTCTTGCCACTGCCTGACGGGCCGAGAATCGAGAGGACTTCGTCGTCGACAGTGAGATCGACTGGGCCAAAGTCGAAGGTGTCGTACCTCTTGGTGAGGGAGGTCACTTCGAGCATCGATTACTCCAATGGGTTCGTCCCGAGCACGTTTAGCACGACAAGCGTTGCGACGGCGATTCCGACCAGAATGACGGCCACGGGGAAGGCGTTCTCCAATCCGAGCGTTGTAAACGAGACCCAGATCTGCACGGGCATCGTCCGTGGGTAGTATGCGAGCATGATCGTCGCTCCGAACTCACCGATCGCACGAGCAAACGCGAGCGTAATGCCGGCGAGAATTCCCGGCCAGGCGAGCGGCAGCGTAACCCGGCGAAACGTCGTCAGCCGACTCTTTCCGAGCGACTGGGAGGCATACTCGAGACTGCGGTCGACGCTCTCGAACGCTGCTTTCGCCGTGACGACGACGAACGGCGAAGCGACGAACGTCTGTGCCAGCACGATTCCGGCGACTGATCGGGTCAGTTGGAGTCCGTTTGCTGCTGCCAGTCCCCCGATGAACGTGTTCGGGCCGACGACCGTGAGCAACACCATGCCGCTGACGATCGGCGGGAGTACGAGCGGCAGTACGACGACAGCGGTCACGATCGTTTTCACTCGTCCGTCAACGCGGGCAAGCCAGTAAGCGAGTGGGAGTCCAAACAGCGACGCGATAGTCGCACTCGTGACCGATGCGGTAAGTGATGTGGTCGCAGCTGAGACGACAGCAGGTCTGGTCAGTCGCTGGATGACGACCCCTGGTGGCTGACTGAGAGCGAGTGCGAGGAGCGGAACGAGATAGTAACAGAGCAGCACCGCTCCAAGGAGGAACGCGACTGTCAGCCAGTCGAACCGTCCGACGGTGGCATTAGTTCGTGACTTCGCTGGGAGCATTGCCTGTGAACCGTGGATAATCGTCCGGAACGACGAACCCGAACTCGTTCAGATACGCTCCTGTTATATGTTCCGTGAACACATCGATAGCGGCGGGCGATTGGTGGCGAATCGTTGAACCATAGCTGATGAGTCCGCCGCTGACGACCTTCCCGCTCGGGAGTTCGTAGGTCGCCGATTCGTAAGTGTCTGTATAGCTTGGATCACTGAGGTCGATTTCCGCTGGGAGGTCGATGTAGTCGTATCCGCGCTCGACAGCCATGTTTCGATACGCGATGGCAGCGTCGACCGACCCAGTTTCGAACTGACTAATGAGCTGTGTTTCAGGATATATCTGTTCTGTCCGTGGAATCGCGTCTCGGAGATTCGTGTCCGTCCCGTAGTGTGCAGTCGCGAGCTCGAGCATGAACAGCGCTCGATATCCGAGTGGATCGAGCTCCGGGTCGGTCCTCCCGATCGTAACGTCTCCGCTCAAGAGCGGTTGATACCAATCCTCGGCTCCTGCGTCGGCGAGTTGTTGGCCACCTTCCGTATTGGGGTTGTACGCGATGACGATCGAATTGGTCGCAAATTCGGCAAACCAGTCCGGCTGAAGTGGTGAGTCAAAGAGGGCGATATCCGCAACTGAGACGATATCGGGATCTTTCTGTCCCGCTGCGATGAGCCGAGCGACCTCGGCGGAGCCGTGTACTTCTATCTGAACCGTTGCATCTACGCTCGATCGCACTCCGTTTTCGAGTGCATTATTCAAGCTTCCCGCAGCGAGCATCGAGACGGTCAGCGACTGTCCGTCGTTCCCTTGGAGTGTACCGGAACAGCCAGCAACACCCGAGAGTGCGACGGCGGTAGCCGAGAGTACTGAACGTCGGCGAGTCCGCAGTCCGTCACCAGCCATATCGCAACAATTAGTGTTTCATCAATAAGCTTATCTCAAACACTCTTGTTTGACTTTATATGGTGGCGACCACGGAGACAATATTGACGGACCGACAGGTCGAGGTACTCAGGCTCCGTGAGAACGGTCAGACACAGCAGGAAGTGGCCGACACGTTGGGAACGACCGCCTCGAACGTGAGTGCTGTCGAACGGGCTGCAGAACAGAACATCGAGAAAGCACGCCGAACGCTCGAACTTGCCCGAACACTACGCGCGCCGGTGCAATTTACTGTTCCAGCCGGAACGTCGTTCGATGACCTCGTCACTCAGGTGTACGCCCGCGGCGACGAAGCTGGTATCAAGATCGCATACTGTCGACCAGAGCTCTACACGCATCTCTACGGGATTCTCGAAGCGGTCACCGACGCCAATCAACTCAACGAAACGATCACGCTCGGTCTGACGGAAGATGGAGAGGTGAAGGTGTATACAGATGAAGTAGGTTCCGTTGAAGGACACAGATTATAGTATACTGTCGGACAAACCGGATCACACATCGATCGTGTCTCGGCGCCTGTCGCCGCTGGCGACAGCGTCTCGAGTGCGCTCGAGTGTTCACGGACTGTTGTCCGAAGTATAACAACTGAGACAGACTCCTATCAGTGGTGTCAACGCACTTGCGACCTGCCCTGCGGTCCCACCGGGCCAGTAGGCAGCAGACCGTCTGCGACAAGAACGTGTGCTGACGAGTTCGACTCGGCATTCTTGGAGACAGCAGACTCCGAGACAGGAAAGAAAGTCGTGTCACTCGTCACCCGAGCGGTTCACTCCATATCCGGTTTGACGAGAATTTTGACATGATCGCTTTCGGGATCGATGAGTCGCTCGAACCCGTTGGCGACGATTTCCTCGAGACCGATTCGACCAGTGATGAACGGATCCGGGTCGAGGCGCCCGTCGGCAAGCATCTCGATCACCATTCCGTACTCTTCGTCGGACCGCGGGCCGCCGAGATAGGCGAGTGTCCCAGTCACGGTCCGTTCGCCGAGGACGAGGGTATTCGGATGCGTACTCACTTCCTCCTCCCAGATGCTTACGACGGTCGTACGGCCGCTGGGTGCCGTGCTTTCGACGGCTGCATTGAAAGAGGGTCCGACGCCCGCGACCTCGAACGTGCTGTCGGCACCGCCGTCCGTGTGCGAGTGGATGTACTCGACGGGGTCGGTCGTCGACGGATCGATGAGTTCCGTTGCACCACAGTCCGCTGCGCGTTCGCGCCTAGCGTCTCGTGGCTCGGAGACGAAAATCGTTCCCGCACCGGCCACGCGAGCACACTGGATGACCGCCAAGCCAATGGGTCCACTTCCGAACACGGCGACGGCATCGCCTGCCTGAAGTCCGGAGCGGCGGACTGCGTGCAGCCCCACGCTCAGTGGCTCGACCAGCGCGCCGTGTTCGACGGGAACGTCTTCCCCAAGCGGGACGGCGTGTTCTGCGTCGACGACTGCGCTCTCGGCGAAGCCACCGCTTCCCCCGGAGAGCCCGATGAACCCGATCGAATCACAGATGTGGTAGTTTCCCCGCCGGCACTGCCGGCACTCCCCACAGTAGAGGATGGGGTTAACTGCGACGGCGTCACCGACAGCCAGGTCCGTCACGGACTCGCCGACCTCCGCGATTGTGCCACTGTACTCGTGACCCATCCTGATCGGTGCTTCCTCCCCAGAGACGGGGTGGGGATCGCCTTCCGGAACGAAAATCGGGCCGGCAGTGTATTCGTGGAGGTCCGACCCACAGATGCCACACGAATCGATGTCAATTCGGACCTCGTCCGCTCCAACCGCTCCCTCTGCTACCTCCTCGACACGGATGTCCTTCTGGCCGTGGTATGTTGCTGCTTGCATAGCAGCCTATAATTACATTCAATCACAATTAAATCTCTCCTCACGACGGTTGATAGATCGTCGGCATCGTTCGTGCTATCTAATAGAACAGCTGAACGTCACTGCGCCTCCGATGGCACAGCTGTCATGCGATCATCGTATCATCCAGTTGTCAATCTAGCGTGATACCGTGAGAAGACTGGAACGTCTTACTGTCTGAGAACCTCGACGTGCTTGCTATCGGTTGTGGTGACGGCACACGGATACTTTTGAACACCTCCAGGGAGCATCGGTCTCGACGGATCTTGGTGGCTCGAGTTCGCAGTCGAGTCGGTTCCGACAGTCCAGTTGATTCGTGTGACGAGCAGGTCGACGAGATACCAGTTACCGACAGTGACGACGAGTCCTTGTTTTAGGCCCGCAAAAATATCTCACCTTACGCCACGTATTTTTAGGCCTGCAAAAACAATCTTTGTGTGTTTGGAAACACTCTTGGGCCTGTATCGATAATAGTACGATATGGCGCTGACCCAAAATCTCGCCCTTGTGTTTGTTGCTGGACTCCTCACAGCGTTTGCAACTGGGATCGGAGCGCTCCCGTTTTTCTTTGTCGAGGAGTTCAGCGACCGATGGAACGTGACGCTGTGGGGTATTGCATCTGGAATTATGGTCGCGGCGTCGTTGTTCGGCCTTCTCAATGAAGGACTAGCCTACTCTTCAGGTGTTGTTCCGACCCTGATGATCGGCGGGGTCCTTGCAGGTGTTGTGCTGGTCGAAGTCTCCGATCGGGTACTCGACACCGTCGAGTTCGGGGAGCACGATGCCGTTTCCGAGCATGGCGGCAGTCCGGCCAACGAAGTGCAGACCGACGGCGCAGGTCACGCCCACGACGAGCACACGCTGGAGGCGAAAGCGTTTGCCGAAGGGAACGTGAAGAAACTCGCCCTCATTCTCGGGATCCTCACGGTCCATAGCTTCCCGGAAGGCGTCGCAGTCGGCGTTTCGTTTGCGGAACTCGGTCTGGAAGGTGGCATCCCCGTTCTCGGGGTTACGGTTCCGGTGTTGGCGATCTTCATGACTGTCGCGATCTCCATCCATAACGTTCCCGAGGGAACTGCAATCGCAATCCCAATGCGTGCAATGGGACTGTCAAACTGGCGGATGGTCGGTGCAGCAGTTTTCTCGAGCCTGCCGCAACCGATTGGCGCTGTGATCGCGTTTGCATTTGTCAGGTGGGCAGAGGCGTTTCTGCCGTTCGGGTTCGGGTTCGCTGCCGGGGCAATGGTGTACTTAGTGATCACGGAGTTCATCCCGGAAGCGCTGGAAACGGGTGCAGAACTGCCGAATAACGGTCACCGTGAGTTACTGTTCGGTCTCGCAGCAGGTGTTCTGGCTATGCTACCGCTGATGTCTGTGTAAGCGAATCTGTCGGACAACACGGAACACATATTGATCGAACTCGAGACACGATCGAGTGTTCACTGACTGTCGTCCGACAGTATCAGGGAAGTTCTCACTTGGCATATTCCACGTCACGCACATCTCCGAAGAAATAGACCACTGGTATTGAGATCAACCACGTACACGGCGACCGGTGCCATCAACGACGATTACCGTCGAATCGTGATTGATCGGCCACATTTTTATAATAGTCATCCGTTGTGTCCCGGGTGATGTCAATGGTTGTTGGTACCAAGTGGCGCGCTCTTGTTCTCGTCGGAGTCGCCGAACTGTTCGCGATGACGTTGTGGTTTAGTGGGAGTGCCGTCGGCCCTGAATTGGCCGAGATGTGGAATCTCACGCCGGCCGAGACGGCGTGGTTGACCAATGCTGTCCAGCTCGGATTCGTCGTCGGAGCGCTTCTCTCGGCTTCGCTCACCATCGCCGACGTGATCCGACCACGATATCTCTTCGCCGGCTGCGCGTTTGCCGGTGCGGCGGCGACCGCCCTTATCGCTGGTGTCGTCGAGAGCGGCTTGTCGGCGATTGTCCTGCGCTTTCTCACCGGCGTCGCGCTGGCCGGCGTCTACCCGACCGGAATGAAGATGATGGCCTCGTGGTTCGTCCAGGGCCGCGGGCTCGCCATCGGCGTTCTCGTCGGCGCACTCACTGTCGGCTCTGCCTCGCCACACCTTCTTCGGGCTGTCAGCGGGATCGGACAACCACGGGTCGTTCTCTACGGAACGGCCACTATCGCAGCGATCGGCGGCCTCCTCGTCCTGGCCTACGAGGACGGCCCCCACCAGCCTGAGACGGCACCCTTCGATCCAAGCGCGATCCGACGCATCGTAACCGACCGTGGCGTCGTCCTCGCAAACACCGGCTACTTCGGTCACATGTGGGAACTTTACGCGGTCTGGACGTGGATTCCGGTCTATCTCCTCGCCAGCCTCGAGGCCAGCGGAACGGCAAACCCGGAGCGATACGCGGCACTGCTCGCGTTCGGGACGATCGCGATCGGTGGTGTCGGGGCGTGGATCGCGGGGTCGGCCGCGGACCGCGCCGGGAGATCCGTCGTCACCAGCGTGTCGATGGTCGTCTCCGGAAGTGCGTGTCTGCTTGCCGGCGTGGTCTACGGTTCGTCGCTCACCGTCGTCGCCCCCTTCGTGCTCGTCTGGGGCTTTTTCATCGTCGCGGACTCCGCGCAGTTCTCCGCAGCGATCTCCGAACTCGCAGACGATAGCTACGTTGGCTCCGCGCTGACGCTGCAGACCGCTATCGGCTTTCTGATCACCATCGGGTCGATTCAGCTCATTCCCGTCGTCCAGCGTGCCGTCGGCTGGCGGTGGGCGTTCGTCCCGCTCGCTGTTGGGCCGCTGATCGGGACGCTCTCGATGCTTCGACTCCGATCCCTGCCGGAGTCAGATCAACTGGCCGGCGGTCGCGGATAGCGCGTTCTCCGGTTGCGATAGTCGGCCAAGCAGTAATCATACCGTGGGGCACAGACTTCAGCCGGTGTCCCAACCGCACTCCGTTGACCGCGTGGCCCGGTCGCCTAATTGGTGTGCTCTAGCAAGACCCTGTGAAGCGCCACTGAACTCTCGCTCTGTCGCGACGATGTAGGGGCTTGTGCTCCGCTGTTGTATCGCTTCGCTGACAGTATAACACGTTACTCTCTCCGCGTCGTGACCGCAGTTCCAGAGAGGTTGACCCAGAGCATGCCCTCACCCATTTCCTCGTAGTCAAACGTTGCACCAACGACGGCGTCGGCACCACGCTCTTTCGCATCCGCCTGAAGGTCCTTGATCGCTTCCCTCCGTCCGTTCTCGATCTTCTTCTCGTACGAGCCGCTTCGTCCCCCGACAACGTCACGGATCCCGGCAGCGATATCACTCATCACGTTCGCGCCGATGACTGCTTCGCCCGAAATCACGCCGAGATATTCGGTTATTTCTCTCCCCTCGAGACTATCCGTCGTTGTGATCGTCACGTCTGGTTCTGTCATACGTGCCGTTGTCCGACCGGACTGATCATAACATTCTAGTCTGAGTTACAGAACACGAACACACCATGGAATACGCGTGGGTGCAATAGCGTGCTGGAAGGGATGTCCACCTTCGCGTTGAGGAAGCGACCGAGCAAGGGTGCTTCGTGACTTGAAAGTGTTCGACTGTATGGTGAAAAGGCTCATCGGCAGTTGGTTCTACAGAGAAAAGCAAGCCGAGACAGTTCACCCTGACACCTCTCGAATTATATGTCTCTCACCTCGTGTGTGATTCGCCTTTTTCGTGCTCGCCCCCGAACAGGTTCTCATGTCCCTCTGCTCGTCGTTCAGTGGCGCTACGTTCGACACCTCGAGCCGTGTCTCAGGTGATGTCGATGACTGAGCCTCGAGCATATCTGCCGATCGAGTCCTACGGCGTCATCGGCAACCTCGAGACGTGTGCGCTCGTTGCACCGAACGGCTCGATCGACTGGTTCCCCTTTCCACACCTCGAGTCGCCGAGTATCCTTGCTGCGATCCTCGATGCCGACCGTGGCGGGCGATTCCAAATCAGGCCGACAACCCCCTTTGAGACGAATCAACAGTATATCGACAGTACGAACGTTCTCGAGACGACATTCCAGACACCCGGCGGCACAGTAACCGTGACTGACTTTCTGCCGCCAGCGGGTCAAGTCGACCAGCCGAAGCAGGTCCTCTATCGGAAAGTCACCTGTACGGATGGGGCTGTCGACCTCGCGATCGACCTCGAGCCGCAGTTCGACTACGGTCGCGCGGAGACGACGCTCGAATCCGTCGACGACGGTGTTCTCGCCGCCGGCGAGGCCGAGCAGGTACTGCTCGAGACTGCGATCGACCTCGAGATCGACGGTGGTCGAATCAGTGGCGAGTTCTCGCTCGAGGCAGGCCAGACGGAGTGGGTCTTGCTCCGGTGTACTGGTGCTGAGAGCGCAAGCACGGACCCCGACGCCGCGTTGGACGAGACGATCGAGTATTGGACCGAGTGGGGACATCGCTGCGGTCCCGAGGACGACTGCGCATTCGAGGGGCCCTGGCACGACTTCGTCGTTCGTTCGGAGCTCGTCCTCAAGCTCCTGACACACGCCGAATCGGGTGCGATCGCCGCTGCACCGACCACGTCGCTGCCGGAGGACATCGGCGGCGTCCGCAACTGGGACTATCGGTTCAATTGGCTTCGCGACGCAGGATTTACCGTTCAAGCTCTGATGAACCTCGGGACCGTCGCCGAAGCGACCGACTATTTCGAGTGGTTCGTGGATCTCTGTCAGGTGGCCGATCCAGAGGCGATTCAGCCGCTGTACGGTCTCCATGGCGAGGCGGAACTCGAGGAACGGGAGCTCGAGCATCTCGCGGGATATCGTGGTTCGCAGCCGGTACGGGTCGGAAACGAAGCGGCCCAGCAGCGACAACTCGACATCTACGGTGAACTCCTGTTGGCCGTCGACGAAATGTGTCAGCGTGGTCGAGCACTGAACGACGATGAATGGGTTCGGATTCGAGATATAGTCGACTACGTCTGCGATGTCTGGGACGAACCCGATGCGGGTATTTGGGAGGTCCGCGGCGGGAACGAACACTTCGTCTACTCGAAAGTGATGTGTTGGGTCGCCCTCGACCGCGGGATCGAACTCGGTCGTGAACGCGACCGCGACGCCCCGCTCGAGGCCTGGCGGGCGACTCGCGAACGGATCAGAGCGGACGTGCTCGAGAACGGCTACGACGAGGAAATCGGCGCGTTCGTCCAGTCCTACGAGACGAACGCGCTCGACGCGACGGCGCTTTTGTTGCCGCTTGTCGGCTTTTTGCCCTTCGACGACGAGCGCGTCCAGGGGACCATCGATGCGATCGACGAGCGATTGGTTACGGACGACATTTTCGTGGCTCGCTACCACGGTGACGATGGGCTCCCCGGCGATGAAGGCGCGTTCGTCCTCTGTTCGTGTTGGTTCGTCAACGCACTCGCACTCACCGGACGCGTCGAGGATGCCCGGTCACGGTTTGAATCACTGCTCGAGTATCTGAGTCCGCTGGGGCTGGTCGCAGAGGAGATCGACCCTGAGACTGGTGCACATCTCGGGAACTATCCGCAGGCGTTCAGCCACATTGGAATCATCAATAGCGCGCTGTACCTCGGCTACGTTCACGGGCATGAGTTACCCGGTCCGGAACCGATGGGGATTCGGCTCGGTAATCCAGCCGTGGTCTTCGATGAGTGAGCGCGACTGTGGCCGTCGTTGACGGAGCATTGGAGGCCACAGACCCCATACGAGACGCATTGGTCTCGCTCGAATACGGTGATATCGAGGTTGGGAGCGTCACTGGCTACCGACATTCCCGGGATGTCACCGCCGACGACAACGGATATACTCATGGATCGAATGCTATAGGAACCCTCAGAAACACCGCTCGAATGTGTGTGCGTTGGTTCCCGATTTGCCTCGTATCTGTGTAACCGACGTAACCAAAGACGAGCCCTCACTGGTATCGTGGCAACTGAAACTATTTATGCACCGACCGTACAGCCCTCGTGCGATCAGGTGTACACTGACGGCCAGTGGCTACGATAGCAAAAACACTATCGGCACCCCTGCGGAATCACCAGTGAATGGACCGACGAGACGCTGTCCGACGCGTCGGTGTCGTCGTACTTGTGGTAAATTTCTTGCTGGCCGTCGCGAAAGGTGCGGTGTGGTGGACAACGGGGAGCTACGCCGTCGGCTCGGAAGCGGTCAATAGCATTGCAGACACGGTCTACAGCGTCGTCGTGCTCGCTGGGCTGTACGTTACCACCCAACCGCCGGATTTCGAACATCCACACGGCCACGAGCGCATCGAGCCGTTCGTCTCGCTGTTCGTTGCCGCCGGCGTACTCGCCGCAGGTGGCACCGTTCTCTACCGATCAGTGATGACGCTCGTCGCGGGAGATTACGCAGTGTTCGCTGGTCCGTGGGCGGTCGGCGTGCTCGTCACGAGCGCGGTGGTGAAGTTCGGGCTCTTCCGGTACTGTCTGCGGGTTGCCGATGCGTACAACTCACCCGCGACGACCGCGACAGCGCTCGATAATCGCAACGACATTCTGACCGCGGCTGCGGCGCTTGTGGGCGTTTTGGGTGCCGCCGCAGGGTACCCGTTCCTGGATCCGTTAGCTGGTGCCGTCGTCGCGCTGGGAATCTTCTATACGGGCTACGACATCGTCAGCGAGAACATCGACTATCTCGTCGGTGCAGCGCCGCCACCCGAACTCCGTGAGGAGATCCGTGAGCGGGCGCTCGCCCACCCAGAGGTCTACGGCGCCCACGACGTCGTTGCCCACTACGTCGGTCCAGAAATCGACGTCAGCTTGCACATCGAAGTCGAGGGCGACCTGACGCTCCAACAAGCCCACGATATCGAGTCGACGATTGCGGCGGATATCCGTGACATCCCCGAGGTCGACGATGTATTCGTCCACGTCGATCCACGGGAGCTCGGCGAGTGGAAAGAGAACAAATAGCGATGCCTCAGGAGACCAATCCAGCACCCAGAACCGAGTTCAATCCGAGAGTTGCACAGACCCAGTAATACCATACCGCCGGACGGCCCACGAACCAGCTGCGAGGACGCCTGCCACTGCTGCAGGCCAGCGGTCAGTACTGAGATACAGATCCGGAGACGGTAGCCGATACGTACTAATCGGGAAGAAAACGGCGTACGCCTCGCCGGTCGTCGTGAGCAACGCAACGTCGAGGGCATGGTGTGAGACTGCGCCGATAGCAGTCAGCGCAATCGCTTGTCGTCGATAGTCGGGTGCGACCAGAAGCGATCCCAAGAGGACAACGAGCACACTCCCACCGAGCGTGTGCAGCGGTGCCCACGAAACGGGGCTGCCGGTTACCAACTCGAGAGGGCCAGTCGGGATCACGGGTGCAATCTTTCTGAAATCCGGCGACAGCGCACCGACCATCACGAGAGTGACCTGTGGCGCTCGAACTCGCTCGTATCGAACCGAAAGCAGCGTCCCGATGCTGTAGCCGACCAGCACGTGCGTGAGGAGATCGGGCATCACCGATCACGCTGCTCCCGCTGTCGCTCGGCATGCGAGCAGTCTCGGTGTTGCTTGATCGAGCCGTCAGCGGATGTGCCACCGTCTTGTGACTGACCGGAGACGACACCGGATGTGTCACCGTTCGTCGGCGCCGTGGGTCGGGGAACGAGCGCCTTTCGGGCCCGATCGACGCGCCAGTCCCGGACGAGTCGTGCGAGAACCCAGCACCCGGCGACGAACGAGATGCCGATCATATAAAACGATTCCCACAGGGCAGTAGAGATCGTTCGAGTCGCGTCGAGTGTCGACGCGTCTTCGAGCGTTCCGAACACCGTCACGCGATCGCCCGTCTCGAGGGGGCCGGTCGACCGCTTGAGGCTATCAGCAGTATGGACCACTGAGAACCTGCCGTTCCCGTTCGGCTGCGTTGCGATCATAAGGGGGTCAGTCTCGACGACAGACCCATCAAGAACGACACGCTCACCGATATACGATTCGCGATTCGACGTCACGTCGGCTTCGTCCGGATACGTTGTTTCCAGCGGATCAACGACTGCTGTGCTCGCCCAAGACAGGAGACCGACGAGAGTGATAAGGAGGACGACACCGGCCAGAAGCCGACCGGACTGACCGAACGGTTCACGTGTGGACATTCACTCTCATGACTGTCGCCTGAGACATAGCCGTTGTGCAGGATATGCTGACTATCAGCGACAGCTTCCACACCTGCCTTTGGTTCATCGGAGTGGTCAGCGTACTTCTGAACAGCTGGAAGAAACGTTTCGATCCAGTCACTTGCGAAACTCAGCCGATGGCTCAATCTCGGACAGGTGGCGCACCAGCAAACCACGCTGACTGTTGGTCATCGAGACGGATACGTTTCAAAGGGATCAACGCTTTTGCAGACCGCTCGAGGGGGCCAACACTATACGTGTTGGTATCGAACGGTTGATGCTATGGCCGACGATAAGACCGGCCCAGTTTACTACGTGATCAGTGATCTCCACATCGGCGGCGACGAACAATTAGCGAAGGTTGACTTTCTCGACGAATTGCTCGACTTTCTCGAGCGCCTCGAGACGACCGACGAGGACGCAGAGTTACTGATCAACGGCGATGCGTTCGGACTGTGGGAGTTCACCGAGCTCGACGGACTGGCGAAATTCGATGTCCTGACTGAAACGTATCCTGAGCTGTTCGAGCAGTTACGTGCGACCGGTGAATCAGTACCAATCACGCTGTTGCCGGGAAACCACGACAGCGAACTTGCCGCATATGACGAGTACGTCGAGCGGTTGGCTGAATACAACGTCGACCTCGTTCAGGCCGAGTCGATCACCCGGCCAGTCGGCAACCGGGAGATCTGGTTCGAACATGGACACCAGCAGGACCCGAACAACCGATTCGAGGATTTCGGGAATCCGTATGAGACACCGCTAGGGTACTTCTACAACACGCACGTGACGAGCCGGGCAGGCCAACTGTCAGACAGAGGACGGTACAATTGGTTGAAAGACGTGCAGGCAGTTACGCCGACCGAGCGTGTGCCTCACTGGCTCCTCTCGAAGTACTTCTACCGAGAAATGAACCCCATCTTGAGATATGCTGTGATCCCGTTTCTGTTACTCTTCAATATCAGCGTCGTTCTCGCGGTGCTGGCGGGATTAGATGTAGCTGGCATCTGGACGATACCAGTCGAGACGACGGATGCGGTGCTCTCCCAATTGGGCTTGGTTGGGGAGGCTGTTCACTTCGTCCTCGTCGTTAACGCGGCGGTCGCCGGCGTTATTCTTCTTGTGGGGATTCCCGTTTATTTTATCCTTCGGGATCTCGGAGAGACTATCGATCGATTCGGGATTTCCGAGACGGACCTCACCGTCGACCCTGATGAACCGTACAAGGAGGCTGCCCGCGAAGTGTTTGCTGACCAGCCGGAGACAGCAGTTTTCTGTTACGGTCACACCCATCGTCCGACGATGAACGAGGTTGACGGCAGGTTGCTCGTCAACACTGGAACGTGGCTCAAGCGCCTCCATCGACGAGACGTCATCGCGGGGGTACTCCCGCCAGTGTTCTACCCGTCGTATCAGCTGTGTGTCGTTCGCATCACGTCTACACCAGAGGGCGTGGTAGTCGAGTACGAGGAGATAGAGAAACCGAGCCCCAGCACGGACGAGATCACCTTTATCGAGCGTCTTCTCACGCTGGGTCGCGAACCGAGACCGGAGTTGCCGGGGCGATCGGTCGTCGACGATGAGGTACCAGAATCTGCTTCCAACGCGGGTGAATGAGTAGAGTCGACGTTCAGATTCGACCAGCGACAGCACCTCTTCGAAACATGGACCCCAGCCCCAGTCCCGTGGTCAGCAGGTCAGCTCTGACCAAGCTGGTTTAAATCGAAAACATATGTCAGAGTGTGTCGTGGACCGTCATCCTCGTCCACCTGCGTTCGTGATAATGACTAACTCACCACACAGTATTGCAGTGATCGATGGCAAGTTCAGAAGATAATCCCTCAGAGCACAACGCGGAGACACTGTCGATTGACGCTGGAGGGACGTTGACCGACACGTTCCTCATGGACTCGAACGGAGAGTTTACCGTCGGCAAAGCGAAGACGACCCCCGACGATGAATCACGAGGGTTCATCAAATCGTCCAAAGACGCACTAGATTCTTGGGATCTGGACGTGGACGATGCGTTCCCGAATCTCGTTTCGACGGTTTACTCGGGGACGGCGATGCTCAATCGACTGGTCGAGCGCGAAAGTGAAGTCGACGTTGGCATCCTCACTACCGGAGGGATGGAAGACACACTCCGGATGGGGCGTGGCCGGCAGTCGTATACCGGTTTTTCGTACTCGGATCGCCTACACGTTAATACGCACAAACATCCCGAGCCGCTGATTCCCCGGAACCGTATTCGGGGCGTTCGAGAACGGATCGACGTCAAAGGGAACGAACTGATCCCCCTCGAAGAGTACGAAGATGACATCAGGGAGGGCGTCAACGACCTTCTCGATCAAGGCGTCGACGAGATCGCAGTGATGTTCCTTCACTCCTACCAGGAAGACAAACACGAGCAACGGACGAAGGAGGTCGCCGAGGAGGTCATCGAAGAACGGGGCGCGGACACGACGGTTATGCTGTCAAGCGAGTACTATCCCACCCTGAAGGAGCTCCCCCGACTGAACACACTCGTTGCGGAAGCGTTCGCCGCGGAGCCATCACGGGAACAGCTGACGAGGGTTCAACAGTCCGTTGACGACCACGGTGGCGAAGTCGGCGTCCGGGTCATGGCGAGTCATGGTGGGACGATCGACATCTACGCAAACGAGCTGGCGCGGACGCTGATCTCCGGTCCCATCGGTGGGATGATCGGAGCGAACTACTTCGGCAAAGAACTCGGCTACGAGAACCTCGTCTGTACCGACATCGGGGGGACGAGCTTCGACATGGGGATCATCATCGACAACGACTGGAAAATCGATTACAGTCCGGAGATGGCTCGGCTCCTCCTGTCGTTGCCGATGGTCAATATGGAGAGTGTCGGGTCGGGGACCGGTAGTTACGTCCGGGTGAACCCGACGTTCGACAAAATCGAGCTTGGCCCGGAGAGTGCGGGTGACCAGGTCGGCGTCTGTGCAACCGAAACCGACGTCGAGACGGTAACAGTAACCGACTGCCACGTTGCGCTGGGCTGGATCGACCCCGAAAACTTCCTCGGTGGAGACATGCCCATCAGTCGTGAAGTCGCCGAAGAAGCGATCGAAGAACAGGTCGCGGATAAGCTGGATATGGGCGTTTACGAGGCTGCGGAAGGGGTTATCAAAATCCTCGAGAACAAGCTGCAAAACGACCTCGAGGCCGTCGTGACCGGCGAGGGATACGCACCGTCGAACTTCAAGTGCCTCTCCTACGGTGGGGGCGGACCGGTTCACACGGCTGGATACACCAAAAGCCTCGGCTTCGACGAGGTCCTTATTCCGGAGTGGGCGGCTGGGTTCTCCGCGTTCGGCTGTGGTGCAGCCGACTACGAATACCGGTACGACCAGACGACCAGCATCGACATCGACGCCGATCTGTCGATAGAAGAAGCGGCCCAAACCGCCGGGGAAGAACTAACGCAGGTCTGGAAGAACCTCGAGGGCAAGGTCGAAGACGAGTTCGCCAAAAGCGACATCGGACTGGAGGAAGTCGAGTTCCAGTACAACATCCTCGGACAGTACCAGGGACAGCTCAACAGTATCGACATCCGGTCGCCCGTTGACCGAGTCGATACCCCGGAAAAACTGGAGGAGCTGATCGACACGTTCGAAGAAGGCTACCGGCGGCAGTACTCCGAAGAAGCGCGTTCCCCGGAGCTCGGACACACGATCACGCAGGCGTCTGTCCGTGGCGTCCGAGACGTGGTCAAACCCGAAATACCGACAGAAGAAGTACAGGGCGCCGAGCCCCCCGAGGACGCCCACAAGGGGTCCCGCGAGGCCTACTGGGACGGCGTGTGGATCAAGACTGACGTCTACGATCTCCACGCACTCAACCCCGGGAACGAGGTCAGCGGTCCCGCCGTTCTCGAGGGTGAGGCAACGACGTACATCGTTCCACCGAACTACGAGACGTGGCTCGACGAGCACCGCGTCCACCACCTCACACGGGAGGAATAGAGAGAGCGACCTCTCGCCTTTCGTGTAGATATGCATCTACCACACTGTGGGTATCGCAGGCACTGTGATAACCCGGAAGTGAGGTGGGTGCACTGCACCAGCCCACATCTGGCTGTAGACAGATGAAGATGTCAGACAAGCAAATATGAGTTCAGAACAACATCCACCGGACGCGTCAGAAGAAGAAGAGTACGAACAGAGCGGAGAGAGCTTTCCTCGAATGCAGGAGGAAAAACGGAAGGTCCAAACGAAGCTAGAAAACGGCGAAGGCATCGGCTGGGATGGACAGACCCTTCGCGGACAGTTCGAGGACCTCGAAGAAAAGACCGAGAAGACGGGCCACTATGCTGGATTCGAGAAACTCTCGTTGAAAGACGAGAACCCGATCGAATACGAGCAGATGTTCGCCCAGCTGCGTGGCGAACTGGTCAACGCGCGAGAAACCTCGAAAGAGGTCGCCGCGACCCCGATCGTCGAACAGGAAGGTGAGCTATGTTATGGTCTGTTCACACCGGAGGGTGACTCGATCGCCATCTCGACTGGGATCATCGTGCACATCCACACGATGAGTGAGGCGATCAAGTACATGATCAATCACGATTACGAGGAGAGTCCCGGGATCGAACCCGGCGACATCTTCGTGAACAACGACACACACGTGGGTAACGTCCATCCCTGTGACATCGCGACCCTCATCCCCATCTTCCACGAGGGCGAGCTTATCGCCTGGGCTGGCGGTGTCAACCACGTCATCGATACGGGTGCGGTCGGGCCTGGTAGCATGAACGTCTCACAGGCCTCCCGCTTCGGTGACGGGGCTTACTACACCGCCCGAAAAATCGGAGAGGAGCTCGAGATATACAACTCTTGGAAAAACGATTTCCCGGACAAGACCAGAACGCCGGACTTCCTGAAGCTCGACGAGCGGACGCGGATGACCGGCTGTCTGATGATCCGCAATGCCGTAAACGATCTCATCGACGATTACGGTATCGAGAAATTCAAGCAGCTCTCTCGTGAGGCGATCGAGGACGGTCGCCGGGGCTTCCGAAGTCGTATCCAGAAGACGATGCTGCCCGGAACCTACCGCGGTGCATCCTTCGTCGATGCACTCTACGAGGGACAGAAGAACCTTTCGCGAGCGTATGCGAGTGAGAACCACCTCATGCACGCTCCGTCGGAGCTACACGTCCGCGAGGATGGCTCCTTCCAAGTGTCCTTCGAGGGGGCAAACAAGTGGGGATGGCATCCGTATAACTGTACGCCAGCCGCCATTCAGGGTGGTATCTGGGTGATGCTTACCCAAACGGTCATCCCGAACAAACTGGTCAACGACGGTGCCTACTACAGCTGTGACTTCCACTTACCGGAGGGTTCGTGGGCGAACACACAGAACACGGAGACAGCACACGCATATGCGTGGCACTTCCTCGTCTCCGCGTGGGCCCCGCTCTGGCAGCACCTCTCACGAGGGTACTTCTCCCGCGGGTTCCGCGAGGAGATCAACGCCGGGAACGCCAACACCTCGAACTGGCTGCAGGGCGGCGGTATCGACCAGTTCGACAAGCTTCACGCGGTCAACTCCTTCGAAGCGGCGTGTGAAGGTACCGGTGCCCGCTACGTCGACGACGGCGAGCCCCACGCCGCGGCGATCTGGAATCCCGAAGGCGACATGGGTGACGCCGAAGTCTGGGAGATGACCGAACCGCTGCCGTTCCTCGGGCGGAACGTCAAGCCCAACACGGGTGGCGCAGGCCGACGGACGGGCGGCGCAGGCTTCGAGTCGATGCGAACGATCAAGGACGTGAGCCGATGGTTGCTCTACGAGATGGGCAACGGCTACATGTCGAGTGACAGTGGCCTCTTCGGCGGCTATCCCGCCGCCTCGGGCTACATCCTCAACGCCCAGGACACCGACCTCAAGGAGCGCTTCGAGAACGGTGAGGACTATCCCCAATCCGACCTTGACCCCGAAAGCGGCGACTTCGAATCCAAGATCGAGGGCGAGATCACCCGTCGTCCCGAAGGGATCAGCACGCCCAAGGAGTTCGACGACTACGACATGTACCTGAACTACCTCCGTGGTGGTTCGGGCCTCGGCGACCCGCTGGAGCGGGAACCCGAGAAGGTCGTCGAGGACATCCACGACGGCTACGTCCTGCCCCGCCACGCCAAGGACGCCTACGCCGTCGTCGTCAACAAAGTCGACGACGAGGCCAAACACAACTCCGCCGTGCAGGGTGAGTGGGAACTCGACGAGGAAGCGACCGAAGAACTCCGCGAAGAGCGGATGGAAGAACGCGAAGAGAGAGCCCAGCCGGTCTCCGAGTGGTACGAGGACGAACGCCTGCGCATTCGTGACGACGAGGATCTGATCGAGGACGTCAAAAAGACCTACGAGAGCAGCATGCGAATGAGCAAGCAGTTCACCGAGTTCTACTGCGACTTCTGGGAGCTGCCGGACGACTTCCGGTTCTCGCTGAGTGAGGACGCCGAAAAGTCGCTCGAAAACCGGTTCAAGACCGGCATGAAAAAGAAGTGGAAGAACCCGACGAAGAGCCACGAAACCTGGCTCGGGGTCGGTCGAGATGACGAGCCCGAGGTGCCCTACACGTGGACCAGTGAGAGATCGATTCAGGATCTGTCAGGTCCCGATGCATCGTTCGAGACGGCGTCGAAGGAACCAGCAACGGACGACGACTAATACAGAGGTGAATACAAATGCCAGAATCATACCCACGCGAACACATTGAGGACCTGGTCGACGACAATCTAGAGTGGAGCGAGTTGCACAACATGATGAGCGACTTCAAGGACGCGGACCGGTTCCAGCAGGTCCGTGACGTCCTTCAGGAACGGGTCGATTGGGACGATCCGATCGTTATCCCGTATGCGGACCACCTGTACGTCGTCGCGAAGTCGGAGGACCGATGGGTCATCAAGTGCGACTGTGGCCACGAGTTCTGTGAACACGACGAGAACTGGAAGCATGACGCACTGATCAACGTCCGGGATACGGAAGAAGAGTACCTCGAGATCTATCCGGAAGACATGCATCCCCATCCGGATTACATGGAGCTTCGGGAGTACTTCTGCCCGGGCTGTCAGACGCTGCTCGAAGTGACCAACGTCATGCCGGGATACCCCATCATCCACGAGTTCGAACCGGACATCGAGACCTTCTACGAGGACTGGATCGGCGAGCCGATTCCGACGCCGGAGACGCAGTCGGCGTAAGTTCTCGAGAGACCGCTTTCCCGTCTTTATGCGATCAAACGAACCATGTCAGAACAGAGTATGCCAACGCTGAAACAGCTCTACGAGTCAGTTCTCAGTCGCTATGAGACTGCGACCGCCATCACCTACGGGAACGAGACGCTGACCTACGGCGATCTCGACGACGATTCCTCACGCCTCGCCAGTGCACTCGTCGGTCTCGGCCTCCAGACGGAGGAACGTGTGGGGATTTTGATGTCGAACCGCCCCGAGTACGCCGTCGTCGACATCGCGCTCGCCCGTGCAGGTCTCGCGAGGGTCCCGCTGAACGACATGCTGTCGGCAGCGGACGTCGAGTATATGCTGAACAACAGCGAAGCCAGTACGCTCGTCGTGGGTCCGGGGCTCATCGAGACTGCCCGGACGGTCGCTCCAAACGTGTCAACACTAGATCGAGTCATCACGATCGATGCGTCACCCAGTGCCGAACTGGAGGGCGATTACGACGTCGAATCGTTCGAACGTCTGCTTGAAACGGGTGATTCGGACCCCCCGGATGTCTCCGTCTCGAGTTCTACGCTCGCCGGTATCTTTCATACGGGCGGGACGACCGGCGATCCAAAGGGCGTGAAACACACTCAAGAGAACCTCGCACTGAACGCGCTCGCACACGCAATCGAACTCGACATCAAACCACGGGACCGGCTCCTGTTGATGACACCACTGCCCCACTCGGCCGGCCTTATCATGGCTGGCGGGTTGACTCAAGGGAGTACCCACGTAATCACACAGGGGTTCGACGCCGAGCATGCGCTCACCCTCATCGACCAGGCGGAGATCTCCTGGACGTTCATGGTCCCAACGATGGTGTATCGCGTCCTCGACCTGCTCGACGAACAGGAGTACGACACCTCGTCGCTCGAGACGCTCGTCTACGGCGCAGCACCGATGAAGCCGGATCGACTTCGCGAGGGGCTCGACAAACTCGGGAACGTCTTCCTGCAGTTGTACGGCCAGTACGAGACGCCGGATCTCATCACCGTCTTACCGAAGGGCGCACACGACCCCGACGACGAGCAACGACTCTCCTCGTGTGGCCTCCCGACCACGATGTGTGAGGTGATGATCGTCGACGACGACGGCGAGCAGGTCCCGCCCGGCCAGCCGGGCGAAATTCTCGCCCGCGGCGCCTACTCCATGGAAGGGTACTACAAGATGCCCGAAAAGACCGAAGAAACGATAGACAACGGGTGGGTCCACACCGGTGACATCGGCAAAACGGACGAGGACGGCTTCGTCTACATTGTCGACCGGGATTCGGACGTCATCGTCAGCGGCGGTATGAACGTCTACTCAGTTACCGTCGAAGAGGTCATCCAGCAACACGACCAGGTCGCAAACGTCGCCGTCATCGGCGTTCCGGACGACGAGTGGGGTGAAGCGGTCAAGGCCGTCGTCGTCCCGCAAGACGACACGATCGACCGGGACGAACTGAAGACGTTCTGTGTGGTTCGACTCGCCAACTACGAGGTGCCGAAATCGTTCGATGTCGTCGCGGAACTCCCGACAACACCCTATGGGAAGATCGACAAAAAACAACTCCGTGGACCCTACTGGAAAGACGAGTCACGTCAGATCAGCTAACCCATGGTCTCCAAGATCGATCACCTCGGTATCCTCGTCGACGACATCGACCGGAACCGGACGCTGTTCGAACGCCTCGGCCTCGAGGTCGGAGCGGTCGAACGAGTCCCGGCGTTCGGCGTCGAGATCGCCTTCATCAGGGTCGGCGAGAGTCTAGTCGAACTCGTCGAACCAGTCGAACCGGATTCCGGTCTCGCTGCCGATCTCGAGACAGCAAAACGGCCGGCGGTGTTACACCACGTTGCGTTCCGCGTCGACGACCTCGAAGAGCAACTCGCGGCGTTGCACACGGCTGGCGTGCCACTCGCAGACGAGGTGCCACGTCAGGGCGCGGGAGACGCGTCCGTCGCCTTTCTCGAGCGACGAGCAGCCAACGGCGTCCGTATCGAACTCGTCGAGCGGCCCACTGACAGTCCCCTTAGGTAACGGATTTGAAAACAACAGGGGTTTTTATGACCCGATAGCGTATGCCAACTACACCCGTGATAATTATCAACAAAGTAGATTATGTTAGTTCGACTACTGATTCCGTCGTAACGGAGCTGATCTGATAACAATCAATGTCTACACAGTTCCGTGAAGTCCCAACAGTGGGGGCCGACGTGGGGAAAACAGCGTTCACAGCAGTAGGTTGCAAGGGGTTGTGCTGAACGATGCTTAGAATCGAATTTCAGATCGGGTTAGCGGGGATTTCGGCCCGCCTATTCAACATCGAAGAACAGGTCACGAGTGTCGAAATTGACAACGCGCTACCAGCTTTCGGTGATATGGTCTTTCTCTTTTTATCAGTTCGGTTCGACTCCGAGATCTCAGTGGAACAGTTATCAGATCAATTACCATCAATGCAGATCGTCGACGTAACACAGGCAGAGCTGAATCGGCACATCTACTATATCGGTGTGATGGCAGACCATTCTGACGCATCCGTTCTATCGCTGTTGACACAAAATCAGGCGATTCCACACCGGATCGTCGGAAAGAACGCTCACCTCGAGGTGATGGCATCCGTTCGTGACTGGAACCATCTCAAAGAGGTAGCCAACGCAATCGAAGGTGAGCACGGCTCGCTCGAGTTGCTCGGCACGACGCAGACTGAAAGTATCGGATTTCCACTCGGGAGCAACAAAATCAAACAGAGCATGTCCGGGAAGTTGTCCAAAGAGCAGTTGGAGGTGCTCGAGACGGCCTACCAGATGGGCTATTTCAAGGTGCCACAGGAGGTGACAGCGGAGGAGATCGCAAGCGAATTGGATATCAGCAGGTCGACACTTTCCGCACGCCTTCGCCGCGTCGAGCACAACTTCTGTGCATTGCTCTTTGGTCCACAAGAATGACGACGATCATCATCATCAAGTCGGTCGAACACGACGCGTCCGTGAGGGAAATCCTCGGATCCGTCGTTGACGAAGGTGAACGGGTTCACCTTCTCCGACTGCCGACTGTCCGGTGTCTCGGTCCGCTCATTCAGGAAGTAAACCCCATGATCAACTACGGGGTAGACTACACGATCACCGCGCTCCCGAAGGGATACGACGTGTCCACGCTCGTCGAGTTCGCGACCGAATTCGACGCAAATCGCATCTGCATCGGAATCTCTGACCGGACACTGACCGGCAAGGCACGAATCGACGATCTGACCCAATCGATCCTGCTCCACGACGACATTTCCGGCGACTTCGTGGTCGGCGAACACACGATCATCCTGGAGGACCTCGAGTATGGAGACTAACCGTACGAGACAGTCGCGAGCTAGAATTGGCCCACGAACACCAGTTTACCGAACCAAAGCACTACTCAGTAAACTATGAGCCCGTCCGATCACGCTGACGACCGACGCGCCGAAGCACGACGCGAGAAAGAAGCGGTACGAGAGAAGCAACGACGCGGGGAAGGGATCGGCTGGAACGGTCGGACGCTCCGCGAGCAGCTGGCCGAACTCGAGGACAAAACAGAAGCGACGGGCCACTACTGTGGCCTGTCGGAGCTGACGTTGAAAAACGAGGATCCGATCCGATACGAGCAGTTGTACGCGCGCCTCCGCGGCGACCTCGTGACGGCACGCGAGAGGTCGAAGGAAGTGTCCGCGACGCCGATCGTCGAGCAGGAGGGTGAACTGTGTTATGGCCTCTTTACTCCGGAGGGCGATTCGATCGCCGTCTCGACGGGGATCATCGTCCACGTCCACACGATGAGCGAGGCGATCAAGTTCATGATCAATCACGATTACGAGGAGAGTCCCGGCATCGAGCCCGGAGACATCTTCGTCAACAACGATCCCCACGTCGGTGACGTTCATCCGTGTGATCTTATGACGATCATCCCTATCTTCCACGACGGGGAACTCATCGCCTGGGTCGGTGGCGTGAATCACGTCATCGACACCGGCGCGATCGGGCCGGGAAGCATGAACGTCTCGCAGGCCTCCCGCTTCGGCGACGGTGCCTACTACACGGCTCGCAAGATCGGTGAGAACTTCGAACTCTACAACTCTTGGAAGAAAGAATATCCCGCCAAGACGCGGACGCCGGACTTCCTGAAACTCGACGAGCGGACGCGGATGACTGGCTGTCTGATGATTCGACACTCGGTCAAAGAGCTGATAGCCGAGCATGGGATAGAGACGTTCAAGCAACTCTCTCGTGAAGCCGTTGAGGACGGTCGTCGAGGCTTCCGGAGCCGAATCAAACGAACTCTGTTACCCGGCACGTACCGCGGTGCCTCGTTCGTCGATGCGCTCTACGAGGGCCAAGAACACGTCACTCGCGAGTACGCCCAGGAGAACCACATCATGCACGCTCCTTCGGAGCTCCACATTCGAGCGGATGGGACGTTTCAGGTCTCCTTCGAGGGCGCCAACAAGTGGGGCTGGCATCCGTTTAACTGTACGCCGGCCGCGATACAGGGCGGTATCTGGGTGATGCTCACGCAGACCGTCATCCCGAACGAGTTGGTCAACGACGGTGCCTACTACGCCTGTGATTTCCACCTGCCGGTCGGTTCGTGGGCCAACACCCAGAACACGGAGACTGCCCATGCCTACGCCTGGCACTTCCTGGTGTCGGCGTGGGCACCGCTCTGGCAACACCTCTCGAGAGGATACTTCGCCCGCGGCTTCTGGGAAGAGATCAACGCCGGGAACGCCAACACCTCGAACTGGCTCCAGGGCGGTGGTATCGACCAGTTCGACAAACTCCACGCCGTCAACTCCTTCGAATCGGCCTGTGAGGGCGTCGGTGCCCGCTACGTCGACGACGGCGAGCCCCACGCGTCGGCGGTCTGGAACCCCGAGGGCGATATGGGTGATGCCGAAGCGTGGGAGATGGTCGAACCGCTGCCGTTCCTCGGACGAGCGGTCAAACCGAATACCGGCGGTGTAGGGCGCCGGGCAGGCGGGGCCGGCTTCGAATCCATGCGAACGGTCAAGGACGTCAGCAGGTGGCTCCTCTACGAGATGGGCAACGGCTACATGACCAGCGACGGCGGCCTCTTCGGTGGCTATCCCGCTGCGTCGGGCTACATCCTCAACGCTCGGGATACCGACCTCGAGGAGCGCTTCGAGAACGGCGAGGACTACCCACAGCATGACCTCGACCCCGAAAGCGGCGACTTCGAGTCCAAGGTCGACGGCGAGATCACCCGCCGACCCGAAGGGATCAGCACGCCCAAAGAGTTCGACGACTACGACATGTATCTGAACTACCTCCGTGGCGGCTCGGGGCTTGGTGATCCACTGGAACGCGACCCTGAAGACGTCCTCTCGGACATCCACGACGGCTACGTCCTGCCCCGCCACGCGGAAGACGCCTACGGTGTCGTCGTCGAGAAAGTCGACGGCGAAGCCCAACACAACTCCGCCGTCCAGGGCGAGTGGGAACTCGACGAGGAAGCGACCAAAACGCGTCGCCGAGAGAGGCGCACAGAACGAACTGAGAAAGCACAGCCTGTCTCCGAATGGTATGACGAAGAACGTGAGCGGATTCGTACCCAGAACGATCTCATCGACGACGTAAAAAAGACCTACGAGAGCAGTATGCGGATGAGTCCCCAGTTCGCCGCCTTCTTCCGTGATTTCTGGGACCTGTCGGATGATTTTGTATTCGACCTCAGCGAGCAGGCACAGAAATCACTCGACAACCGGTTCGACTCCGGACTCCGACCAATGTGGGACAGCCACACACGAGGGCACAAAACGTGGCTCGAGGTCGATGACGAACCGTATGTCCCGTACACGTGGATGGACCGTTCTATTCAGGACCTCCCCGGTCCGGAATCGACGTTTGCCGACCGGGAACGAGCGAGCGACGACGATTGAGATGGCCTGCGGTCACGAGTACTCGGCGCGATCTCGAACAGTTCGGCGCGGTCGCCGGGCGTGACTGGCAGGGGTACATCAGCTGACTGATCAAATAGGTTCGATGTTCACGTCCGTTGGCGTCGGATTCCCGATGTTGTCGCCAACGGGACAGCGTTCCTCGACCGTCTCGCTCAACGCATCCAGAGCGTCCCGGTCGGCATCAGACTCGACACGGTGATTGTCACACTAAGCTCCTGATAGCCCGCTCGGACGTCGTCGGTCGCGCCGAGGAATTTCCGTGGGTCGAGGGGGCCTTGAATCTCGATTTCGACGTTGTCGAGGTCGATTCCACGTTCTTCGGCGACGGTATGGACGACGACGTTGAGGCAACCGGCCCACGCGCCGATGAGGTACTCGACGGGGTTGGGGCCGTCGTTGGTGCCGCCTAATGCTGCAGGTTCATCGACGACGAACTCGAAGTCCCGCGCCTCGACGACCGTCTTTGTCTCGCTCTCGCTGTCTGCCGAAACCGCGAACCGTTGGATATGGTCTGTCTCGCTCATCGTTTCGTTTGATGGGGCGGTATCTCATCAAGCGACCGACCGGGGGCAGATGCGCCGCCCTCTGTGACGGCCACGTTCCGCGTCGTTCCAGTCGAGCATCCCCAAAACGCTCGTTCGCCGTGGATCGGGATCAGAAAGGCAGTCGTCTCTTCCGGCAAGTATTTCGAGACGAGTGAGTCAGCAGCGCAACGACTTCGCGAACGGAGCGCCAGCGGAGCCAAACGGCGCGGAGACAGCGTCTACAGAGAAAAGCAGGCCGAGTACCTCAGGGACCGAGGCAGTTCACTTGTGTTGGTGTACCCAGTTAGTAAGTTTGATAAATGATGATTCGTCACACCCGCCACACGAATCAGGAGGCTCGAACGTATGCTCGCCGCCGGATTCGTGGATCGGTGTGCCAGCATGAATTATCTGACATTTTTCGCAGACGTACTGTACCGGTTTCTCTGGAGCGTGCGCCATGATACCACTGGTGGCAATATCATACATAGAACTGTTGGCTCCACACCCGGAATTAATTGGAGACTGAGAGTTCCGTTCTCACCGAACAAACGAGGAGACAGAGCTTCGATAGCAGCGGTTTCACCTGCTCTTGAGCCAGCCAGCGTCGGCGGCGATGGCATATAGTTCGTAGGCGAACACGATCGCAACGCCGAGGAGTGCGCCCCACAGCAACACGGCAAACAGCGTCGGACCGAGGACGGCCATCAGTCACGCACCTCCCCGCCGTCGGTCGTCGGCTCGTCGAGTCGCTGGATTTCGGTCGTGAGCTCGCCGTGGTCGTACTCGCCGGCGAAAAGTCGCGCCGCAACCAGCGTCGCGGCAGTCGAGACGAGGAAAGCCCCACCGAAGGCGGTCAGATAGAGCGGGTCCGCGGCTGGAAGGAGACCACCGAGGACCGGAATCGAGCGCAAGCGGCCAGCGAAATCGGGGAAGTACGCGAGCCCGACCGCGAGCCCGAGCACGCTACTGGCGAGTGCGCCTGCACCGGTGAGCCGCTCCGAGTAAAGGCCATATAGAAGCGGGAACGCGACCGCCGCACCGAGCAGATCGGCGAGGAAAAAGAGTCGGAGGACGCTCCGGGCCCGCAGGCTGACGTAGATCGCACTCACAGCGACGACAACGGTCAGCAGTCGTGCGCCGAGTTTGAGCGCCCGGTCGTCCGGGTCGGACAGCAGCCGGGGAAGATCCGCAGTGACGATGCTCGAGAGCGCGTTGAACAGCGTATCGACGGAACTCATCACTAGCAAGAGCGCGAGGAGGACGACCGCAAGAACGATCCATTCGGGGAAGGCGGTCTGCAAGAGGATGAAGAAGGCGATATCGGCGTTGTATGCCGAACTCGTCACGTCGGTCACGATATCGGCGCTGCCGGCGGCGACGAGGCCAAAGAGACCCGCGAGGAAGACGATGAGGCCGTTCGCGATGATGGCGTTACGAAAGCCGCGTTCGACCGTCTGTCCGTCCTCGGCGGCGTAGATTCGCTGCCACCACATTTGGTTGATCAACTCGGCGCCGAGAATCGCAAAGGCCAGCGCGAGCCCGAACTGGAGGCCTGGGACGAAGCCAGGATCAAGCAGTGATGGATTCGTAGACGTGATTCCGGCATGGATCTCGCCGGCACCGCCGAGTGAGACGATCGCACCCGCGAAGGCAACGACCAGTAGTGGGAGGACGAGCAACGCCTGAATCGAGTCAGTGAAGATCGACGCCCGGAGCCCACCGTAGCTCGTATACAACAGGACGAACCCGCCGACGAGGACGGCGGTCTGCCACTGCGGGACGCCGGCCACGAGCGAGAGCGCGCCGGCGATCCCGGTTAGCTCGGCGGCCAGGAAGACGAACATGTACAGCCCACTCACGAGCAGGACGAACGCGTACATCGCCGTGCCGTAGCGGGCGTGGGCGTACTCGGTCAGTGAGTGACCGTTCGGGATCACCTCCCGAATTCGTGGCCCAACTCTCGAGTAGGCGAGCATCGGGAGCGCCTCGCCGATCGCGTAGCCGACGACGGCGGCGATTCCGAAACTCGCGCCAGCCTCCGGAGCCGCCAGCAGAATCCAGACGCCCATCACGGAGGCGACGAGCGTCGCCGTCATCCGTCCGGTTCCGGTCGAATTTCGAGCCGTGATCAGGTCTTCGACGGTTCCGACCGTCCGTCGCGAGTACCAGAGACCGGCGGCGGTGAACCCGACAAGTACTGCGACGGTCAGGCCGATCGCGACGGTCGTGCTCACCACCGACCATCACCGTCCGGAGCGGCATCTTCCGGCTTATCCGCTGGCGTTTCGAACGCAGCATCGAAGAAGGCAACTTCCAACTCGACTGTTCGGTCAAAGAGCCGTGCCAGCCGCTGTTGTCGCCGGTTCGATGCGGCAGCCCCTTCCCGGTCCAGTTCCATCCGGAGCCAGGAGACGAACGCATCGAATGCAGGATTGTCATGGAGGGTGACCCACTCGGCGAGATACTCCCGCTCTGGCAGTTCCGTTCCCTTGCCGGCCCACGACCGATAGATCCACTCAGCCGGGACGAGGGCTGCAAGCGTTTCTGCATAGCCGCCTTCCCGCGCGGCACGCCCAAGCAGGTCCTGTAACGCCCGCGTCACCGGCATCAGCGTGGGATCAGTTCGCTCGGCAGCGGGCACCTCGAGTGCGTCGAACGAGCGCTCGAAGTAGTCGTCTTCGTCGTCGGTGAGCGTCCCGAGGAAGTCCGCGAGCTGGGACTTGGCAGCCATCGAGGGTGCATCGCCGAGCGCGTGGCCGAAGGTCCCGACCAACGTCTCGAGGAAGGCGTAGTCCTGGACGAGATACCGGCGAAACGCCGCGTCGTCGAGCGTCCCGGCGTGTAGTTCTTCGGTGAACCGATGTTCGGTCGCGGCGGTCCAGTTAGGTTCAGACCGCGCTCGACACCACTCTGTAAACCGCGGTTCGTCGCCGTCTGTGCTATCGCCGGACTCGGATTCGACGGTCGCAGCGTACTCGTCGAACGTGTCGGCGACGGAATCACGGCTGCTCATATCGACCACGCTTCCTGTCGCCAAGCAGCGTCCCAGAAGCGGTACTCGTAACGTGCGGAGGTCCGGAACAGCTCACGATAGCGGTCGCGTTCGTCGGGGGTCGACTCGGCCCACACGTCGTCCATCAGGTCCTTGCACCACTCGGTGAGTTCCGTGAATTCCTCACCGGCGTACATATCGATCCACTCGGCGTACCCCTCGTGGTCGGGCCGGCCCTGCTCTGCCAAGCGCTTCCCGGTGACATTGAACCCCCACATACAGGGCAGCAGTGCGGCGATCAGGTCACCGAAGGTCCCCGTTGCTGCGGTCCGGACGAGGAAATCGGTATACCCCTGTGTCGTCGGCGACGGCTCAGTCGCTTCGAGTTCGGCCTCGCTGATCCCGAAGGTCTCAGCATAGGCACGGTGCAGATCCATTTCGGTGTTGATCGTCGAATCCAGCAACTCCGCGAAGGTCCCCATCCGCTCGAGGTCCGGCGCCATCGCCGCGCCGTGGGCGAACACGCGGGCGTACTCGATCAGATAGACGTAGTCCTGGCGGACCCAGTAACGGAAGGGCTCCTCGTCGAGGGTTCCCTCCCCAAGCTGGGTGACCATCGGATGCTCGAGGATCGCCTTCCAGATCGGATCCCCGATCGTGGACAGTTCGTCAGTAGCGCTCATACATGCTGATGGGCGCTTTGCCGACTTATAACTTGATAATATAGGCCAGTTATCCTCTGCCTGAACATCCGGACAACCGTCATCTCAGCGGTTGGCTATCCGCGTCGAGACGTGAGCACAACGTGCTATCCGGTGACGAAAGCAGGCCGATACGACCGAACTCGTCGAGCACGCCTGGCAACTGGCCGCCAATCGTTTCCTCGAGTACGACGTCAAACCACGGGAAGCAATCGACGTACTCGAGATTGGATCGTAGGAATCTGTCACAAAACAGCTCACACAGAGAGTGCCGCCCCAGTATTAAAACAGTTCGTCGAGCGGACGATCGGCGTCGTCCTCGGTGGTGGCGTCTAGGTCTGGTTCCACTGGGGGAGCGTCGAAGAGTCGGCCGCCACCACGTTCCCGGGCAGCCAACACATCGTCAAGTTCGGCTTGCATTTCATCGTCGAGAGTGGGCGCGGTGAAAGCGTTGGCAACGTCATCAGGCAGGGCGGGACGAGGTGCATTTCGGTGCCGCTCGATTTTCTCAGTGAGGTAGAGGTTGTCCTGAAGGGCGCGCAGCACAGGCACGTACCGGAGGTAGTCGTATTCATCAAGTAGGGTGATGCCGTAGCTGGTGAACCGCCAGAACTCGCGTGGATCATTCTGTTCAGCGTCATCACCGTTATAGACATGTTTTGTCACGAGTTCTTTCTCCGCGAGGCGGTCGAGATGCTCAAGGATGGTCGACCGATTCTTGGGTACCAGGTATTCCAATTCGTCCAGTGTGACGAGATGGTCAGGATGCCCGAGGGTTGCTTGGATAATGTAGTAGCGAGTTTTCTGCGTGATAAACCGGTGTGCGCGTCGCTGTTTTTCGAACGGCAGAACGTCTTCCCCACCGAAAGGATCGGTTGGCCTTTCGGGTGGACCGCGGTGGGCGTCCGCGCTATTGCTCATATGCGTCTTTTCCAGCCGAAGTTATGTAACTGTTCGGATTAGCCAGGTTGGGGTTAGACCGCTTCTGCCAACTTGTCCTATCAACACTTAAGGCGAACACTTCTGTAGAGTGGAATATGAGCGGTCCACGGGTTCCCCAGAACGCAAACGCCATCTACCAAGCTGTCAACCGAATATTCGAGGGGATAGAAGCGCCACAGAGAGACTGGCAGGAAGTCATTCGATACATGAATGAGGAACTGCCACGATTCGAGCAAGCAGACACCAGTTACCTCGTTCTCGGTAGCTACCGGGGCCAGTACGGCCACCGGCTACGCGAGTTCGCCAACTGCTTGAACATGCCAACCAACTCCGAGTCGATCGTGCTTGGAGACACACTCGATCTTGACACAGCGGTTATCCCTGCATTCGATATCAAAATCAATCTACTCGGTGAATTCGCTGACTCTATCGCGGGCGTCTACGAGAAAGAAGACGGCGGAGAGAGTCCTGAATTGGGCGTGTGCAGATCGTTGTTCGCGAGGAAGACGTTTGTGTTTCCTCGAGATTACACAGGCCTCACTCGTGGCGGCCTTGAAACACGAGAGGACGTTATCCAGGCAGCACTCTCCGTTTACTATACAGACTTTGACAACATCGATGAGAAAAATCGAGAGCAAGAAAAGAAGAAACGAGAGTTAGCGTCGCTCATCACAGCCGCACAGCGTGAGGGGATCCATATCACCGAGCGCGAGTTAACCGACATTATCAAAGAGAGAACTGCCGGTGTTGACGAGGAACCGGCGGTGTACAGCTGGGTGCATCTGAGTTTCTTCAAGCGGTGGGAAGCGATGGGGCAATGCCACACGTGGACAACGCTTGATGAACTGCGCAATCTTGCTGACGAGATGCCAGGGCCGGTGCGACCACGCTGGGAAACTGAATTTGACGTCGACACTTTCCTTGACGAATAGACGTGGCTCAGCCGATATGCCAGTAGACCGTCTTATTGTAGCTTCAACCGTGAACTTGTGAGTACATCATCCTACGATCAAACTGCCAGTTCCAACTCATTTTTTGAAGCCCTGCAAGATATACAGCGCGAATGTCGCACAGGAAGGGTTCATATTCACCCCTCGTTGGCTACCGGAGAAGTTCTTCTTCGAGTAAGGTAAGATCAGCAGCCCGCTAAAATTCATCCCCACTATCGAGACTCGTCCCTACCCGGACTGGGTCGGACTCGGGATCAATCGCCACCAGAAATCGACCCATTAGCCACAGACTGATGGCCGTCAACGTTCCAAAGATGAGGATCTGGGGCAGCGGCACGACCTGCCCGTCGAGGGTCATGAAAACAATCATTGCGAGGACAGCGCCGCCGAGCGTGGCGATCTTCACGAGCAAAACGGCGGTGAACGCGTATCCCCAAGATCGACGGTTCCAGAGCCAGTAGGCTGTCAGTGCAAATGCGGGGACGATGATGCCCAGATCCAGCGAATAGATGACCGCCGTGGGGAGTCCCGTCTCGGCGATGGCCGCTGGTGACGTCCCCGCGAGGGTCGCCGACAGAATCTCCGAGAGCCATAGCAACGAGACCAATACGGCCAGCGATAGCTGGAAGGCGACGTAGGGGCGGACGGACGCCTCACTCAGCTCCCGTTTCAGCACCGCCACATCGAGCCGAACCATTCCCCCGATGAACGTGAACAGCGTCAGCCAGAGCAACGTCGTATACACGAGGTACAGTTCGTTGAACGCGGTCATGAAGGCGTATGAGGCATAGGTGTACAACAGATAGCCAGTCACGCCAAGCCAAACGACGTAGCCTCGTAGCGACCCACGGTCTGCATAGTACAGCGAAACAGCAAGGACTGGAACGCCGACCACGAGCGTTAACAGGTCTTGCCCGTAGATCTGGGGGAGCAACACCGGGTGATCGCGGTAGAAGTTCGGGACGAACAGTCCGACGCTGGTGGCAACTGTCGTTAGCACCAGCGTCGTGAGCGATGCGAGACGGTACAAGCGGGGGATCGGTGACCGGGACACGCCTACCATTTCAGTTGTTGCTCCGCCTGGTGTCGCAGTGGGCCAGCACGGTCTTGTACGTGGGCAGTGATGGGACGTTGCACTCGGCGCAGGAATTCATCTACCGAAATGATCATTCTGAGATACTGTATACGTACAGGTATGAAAAGTCTCCTGACGTACGTGGGATCGACCATCCTCGTTGGACATGGGATTGTTAATCTTCTTGGCACCGCTGTGTATTTCGAACTCGCCGACGTCGCCTAGTTCCCGTACAAGACGACGCTCCTCGACAGTGCGGTGAACGTCGGAGACATGAGTGTGCGTGTGTTCGGGATCCTGTGGGCGGTGGCTGCCATCGGATTCGTCGCCGCTGCCGGCGCGTTGTTCATTGATTGGGACCACTGGCCCTTGTTAGTGGGTACGGTTGCTGTCTTTTCGCTGGCCTTGACCGTCCTTGACTACACAGTCGCCTACGCCGGCATCGTCGTCAACGTAGGAATCCTCGCCGCAGTGGTGTATTCCCATTTCATGTGATTCGGATCCGTCGTCAGGTTGCTATCGCTGGATACACCCGCTGTCTCTTGTACGCCCGTCCATCATATTCTTAACGGATAGTTTGAAACGTGCGAGATACAGGGCGCAAATTCAGCATCACTATTGCTCACCTAGACGGAGGCAGAATTGGTCAATACAGGCGACAATCAAACTATCACCCCCGAACTACTATATTTGTTAGTTCAGTATGTCCACATTGGCCATGGTATATACTACCAAGGCCACTAAACATCATGACATTGGAAGACCGCTACCTCGAAAACGAGTACTACACACAGGACGAACACGGTGACTTCGAATTATTTGATCTCGGGGATTTCGAGCTCGCGCGTGGGCAAACGCTCCGAGATGCTAAACTCGCCTATCAGACGTTCGGCGACCTGAATGACGAGAAAGATAATGCCATCCTCTTTCCCCATATGTATTCTGGGACCCACCGGGATATGGAACGGTTTATCGGCGAAGACATGGCAATCGACCCGACAGAGTATTTTGTCATTCTCCCAAATCAGTTCGGGAACGGCCTTTCGTCGTCACCGCACAACACGCCGCCACAAGACGGTGGTATGGGCTATTTTCCGGATGTAATGATCGAGGACGACATCCGTGCCCAGCACAAACTCATCACGGAACAGTTTGGGATTGAAGAACTCCAACTCGTCCTTGGGTGGTCGATGGGTGCACAGCAGACCTACGAGTGGATCGTTCGGTATCCGGATATGGTCAAGCGAGCCGCTCCAATCGCTGGTACGGCCAAGGTCACACCACACGACCAGCTTTTTATCGAAGCCCACAAAGAGATGATCCGTTCAGACCCCGCGTGGAACGAGGGGTTTTATACGGAGCCGCACGCTGTCCACACGGGGCTGCGGCGACACGCTCTTATCTGGTCAGTTATGGGTCTAAGCACCCAGTTTTATCACCAGTCCGAACAGGCCTGGGAGCGGGCAGGATTCCAGTCAGTCGATGACTTCATGGCAAACTTCTTTGAGGACTGGTTCCTGCCAATGGACCCGAATAACCTACTCACGATGGCGACAAAATGGCAGCACGGCGACGTGAGTCGCAATACCGATGGCGATCTTGAAGCGGCGCTTGGCCGGATTGAAGCGAAAGTATACGTTATGCCTTTCGAGGAGAATATGTTTTTCCCGGTACGGGACTGCAAATACGAGGAGACGATGATTCCAGACAGTGAGTTCCGACCGATCCCTAGCTTGTGGGGTCATTTTACCATGTTTGGTGTGTTCGACGAGGATCTCGAAACGATCGATGAACATATCAGTGATCTCCTGAACGAATCAGTGTAACACAGAGGATTTGGCAGCGCTCGATTCTCATTTTCCAGAATAGATGTCGGTACCGGCTGAATCCGGTTTTCCGCTGAGCTAGAGATGAATACCAACTCTGATGAAGTTAGCCTCTGAGCCGGTCATGCTACTCCTGACAGAAGCCGAGCAGTTCGAGCAATCCGTGCTGAGCTCACAGCACGAATGCGGCACGAGATCAGGAACGACCACAGCATTATCCCGCTTGCTTCCCTAGGGACCAAGGATGGCAGACACGGAAAACGGACGAGAGAAGCAAGCAGACGACGAGAACCGACGTGAGGACGGAGTTCCAGACTCGCTTCCCGAGTGCCACCGTCGCGGCTGCACCGAGAGGGCGACGTTTGTCGTCCTCGAACGATATCAGGAAGAAACCGGGCACGGTGCCGTTGAGGCAGAGGCCGTTCTCTGTCAAGAGCATGCCGATGAAGAGAGTCCCACGAATCTTGATGGCAGTTACGCGGATTACGTGTTTCGTGTCGAGCCTCTCCAAGAGACGCTGGACATGGACACAGCATGATCAAACGGATTGTAGTTCGATCACTCCTGTCGTGCTGAATCCATGCTCTAAGTCTTGCACGCCATTACTGTCAGTTCACAGCTCAAATCTGCCACTGCACGGATGCTGATACTCACAAGCCGAAGGTTGAAACGCCACTTAGGCTCACTTCTCAGTGCAACGTTTGGATGTGCAACACTGTGGGTTTCTCGAGTACGACGTCAAACCACGCGAAGCCATCGGCGTAAATCTTACTCGATCGCGAGCAAACCCCGTGTTCGACGGATACTGTTAAGCGGATGACTGTCGAAACAACGAGACAGAACTGCAATGGCTCGCGTCACAGATCCACGGCCACCACTTCCGGAGTGGATTCTCGAGTGCTACGACCGGCTGTGTACGCAGGCATGTCGGCCAGACCAAGGAGAAGACGGTGTTCCGCTGATCAATTATGACGATGCCACCGACATATTGGTCGCCGATACAGAGTTAGCACTCGAGCACCGAGATGTCGAGCACGCGCTTACGCGGCTCCTCGAGCGGGGCTACTTCTACGAAGTCGAGGATGAACTTCGGATCACATCCCCAGAAGAGCAGTGTTAACGACTCTTCGAAGAGCTATCCTGCGTATCGATAGGTCAACGATGCCGAGTTCGAGCCACTGCACTCAACTCGAGTCAGTTCGACATCTCACCATTCCATTACCGGAATTGTCCAGAAGTGATGGCCGCGTTCTGCTAGAGCCCCTCCTCATACTCGTCGACGATCTGCTGAACAAGCTCCGCGAACGAACTTCGATCACCTGGATCCACCACGAGCGACCGAAACGTACTCTCAAAGTGATGTCCGTGCGAGGGTCGGTCACGACTTGAGATTTCGTGGGCTGCCTCGTGCAACATCACGAGATACAGATCGTGCATCCAGGCTGCACGCTGGCGGCTCGTCACGGCTGAGTCGGTGATCACGATGTACGTCCTGCCGTCGGTCCAAGCATCGGCACTCGCCTCGCCGTAGTACACATCTCGTTCAATCCCGAGCTCTTTTGCGAGCGCTCGAGCAAAGCGGAGATACCGTCGCTGATCAGCGTTCAACTGCGATTCATCCTCGATGCGATGATAGCCCGTCCAGACACCTTCTGACTCGGCTTGCTCGCCAACATCAAACGTCTTTGGTATCGTTATCGATGTGTCCTCGTCAGTGGCGAGATCACGAAGTCGCTGCGTCGCTGCATCACTCGTATCGAGGACGATGTAGCCACGCTCGACGAGCTTGTCCGCACCCTTCTGGGCTCCGTCACCCCACCCAATCTTCGGGGCTGCTTGGATCTCCTCGAGGCTGATACGGGACTCGGTCGCCAGCTGGAACAGCTTGCGCTCGGCCCACTGCTCGTCCGATGACTCGGACGCCATCGCTTCGATCATTACTTCCCGACTCTCGGCGGTCAGCCGATCGTCCGAAACCTCAGCATATAGATCGTCACGTGTCTGCTCGAGTGCGTCGTCGATCCGTTGCCAGCGATCACAGCCTGATTGGATGTCGTTGCGCGCAAAATTCAGCGTCAAGTTCCCCTTCGAGACGACCACACCGCCGAGTCCGTACTCGCGTTTCGTCGTCACGTACAGGCCATTGCTGTAGATATCGAGCCCCTCGTGGGGCGTGTACTCGAGTGCGAGAATCGCATCCTCAGTTTCGCGTGTGAGCGACGGATGCGGTGAGTCGGCCACTGCCTCGAGTGGATCGCCCTTGTCAACCGGTTCGCCATTGATCACGACCGAGACGCCGGTTCGGGATTGTACGTGCGCGAAGCGCTTGCGAAGATCGCGAACGTAGCGTCGCCAGCGGTAGCTGTCCGGGTCCGGCACTTCGTCTTCGTAGTGATCGATCTCGACGAGCATCCCCTCGAGATGATGTTCAGTGTCCACGAGTTGGCCATCGCGCCCACTGACGTCCGCCTACGGTCCTGAATCGCGTCGATCTCGGTAGTCGAAACACAGTGCGGTGTCGTGACTCCAGATACGAACGGCACCCTTCGCGATGATCGCACCCTTGCCGATGCCCCACTCGCCGATTGTCTCGTCGTCTGCTCGTTGCTTGCTTCCCGCGCCGAGTACTGAGAGGTTGCGCCGCCCTTCGGTCGACTCGAGATTGACACCAGCACCGTCATCGAGGATGAGCGACCGCTCGGGCGAGATGCTAACCAAAACACGAGATGAACCCGGACTGTCGATGCCGTTTTGGACAGCTTCTCGAATCGCGTCTGTGAGATCCGCCATCTGATCTTCGATAAGGTACGTTGCGACCCGCTCGTCAGCTGTCATCGTCACGGTCTCGTCAGTCGATGGCTGACTGACTGGCCTCGAGTCAGTCGCTTGGTTCGTAGCGAACTCCGATAACGTCGGATGATCTGTCATGGTGTCCACCCATGTGGCACCACAGAAACCGAACCGTGCGGTCACTTGGGAACAGGAATGAACTCTGGTTCGACTTGACGTAGTCTCCCGGTGCTCTCGAGGAATGAGTAGAGATCGCCTACAGGCCAGTGTCTTCGTCAGTGCCGTCTGCGGATGAGCGTAACGTGTACCAGTCGCCGACGATCGCACAGAACCGCTGGGCGCGAGTCATCGCGACGTTCAATCGCCGAGGACCGTCAATGGGGCGCCCGAGGAAGCCTGTCTCGCCCGCTGCGTTACTTCGAACTAACGAAATTACGATTGCGACCTTTTCGCTTCCTTGGAAGGAGTCGATCGTGTCGACCGAGATGTCCCTTCCAGAATCAATATGTCTCGCTAACTTCTTTCGAATAGCGTTAGCCTGGGCCGTGTATGGCGTAATGACGCCGACTTCGGATGGGCTGAGATCTGCATCGGCGAGTAGTTCACCGGCGATATGGGCAACGAGTCGCACCTCTGCGTCGTTGCGCTTGGAGTGATCGATCGTCTCCTCGCTCCCACCGATATCATAGCTGACGAACGCCGGACGGTCCTCGAGTGCGGTAACGTCACGCCCTTGCCGCAGGGCCCGGTCGTAGAAGCGGCTGTTCGGAAACCAGGCGATATCGCGATGCATCCGGTACTGCGTTCGGAGCTGGATACCGACACCCTCGTAAATACCGCCGTCAGCGTAGAGGTGTTCGAACAGGGAGAGACCGGCTGCAGACTCCGGCGGCTCCTCGGTTGCACTGAATGGCGGCAATTGCTTGTGATCGCCTGCGAGGATCACTTTGTCCGCTCGCGCAAGCGGAATACACGAGGCGGTGCATGTCGCCTGTGTCGCCTCGTCGAGGACGAGCACATCGAACTCTCGCTCAAGGGTCGCTGCGCTGCTGTTCGTCGCTGCGACAACATCGGCTAGTCCGTCGCAGGTAGCATACTGGGTGCTAACGACTTCATTTGATGATCTGCTGGCGTTCACGCGTCGGAGTACGAACTCGCCGGCACCGTGTTGTGCATGGGCGTGCAGTGATCGGTCGTCGGTCTCAGTGGCTGTACTCGAGCCAGCAACGAGATTGTCGACTGCTTGGTTCGAATCGGCACAGACGAGGACGTCGTCCCCAGCCTCGACTGACCGTCTGACGACTTCGACGAGCGTTCGCGTCTTGCCTGTGCCTGGTGGTCCATGAATGCAGAAGAGGTGATCAGCAAGGAGGGCACAGGACACTGCAAGTTCCTGTTCTTGATTCAGTTCGACGTCTTGCTGACTACTCTTGACACCAGCCGTGTCCCCGAAGGTGACTGCTGTGTCGCCTGTCAAGAGCGCGCGTTGATCATCACGCTCGCGAACGCGCGTAATCGCAGCAAGTTCGCGCTCGTACGGAACGGGATTTAACAGTTGAGTGAGTGCAAAATCCCGTCGCTTCTGGCGGAGGAACGCACCGACAGCCGACCGGTTCTCGATCGTATACCAGTCGATAGCGAGACTGACGGTTAGTCCCTCGATCGCATCGACTGTCGCTGGAATCGGGAACGCGTCTGGTGAGTGTTCTTTACTTGGTGGGTGGAGGAGCACTTCGTTTCCTTCGAAGATCCGGAATTCGCTCTGGACGACTCGATACGTGTCATGCTGCCGATCTACTTGCCCGTCATCGATTCTGAATCGGTAGACACCATCTTCTGGTTGACCAAGGGATGCAAGCGATGGAATCGACCGAACCCCTCGGCACGGAGTGCCTCGGGCGTCGACGCGGCTGCTTTCGCTCGGTTTTCATCACGTTGGACATCCATCTCCGCTTGGACAAATGACTCGAGTTCGTCAAAGAAGGTGTCCGTGTCGTTGTCGTCAGAAAGCGGATTTCGCGGTGGTTCCCGCTCTGCAATGGGAGAGTCGAAGTACGACGGCGGATCGTCAGGCGCGTAATCGGAGTGCCAGAAGCGTACCCGGTTGGCTAGCGATGAGACGGCAAACGTGTCTTGATCGACCGAAGCATAGTCGCCGCCATCATCGTAGATGAAAACATCGCCATGGAGTGTGTGTTCTGTGAAGGCGAGATATTCGCCCGAGAGTGCTGCGCTATTGCGCGCATGGAGTGGAACCACAATCCAGTCGTCTTTCTCGGGATGTGCGAGTTGGTCGTGGTAGCTCGCATATTCAACGATCCCATCGATTGGAATGGGGTCATCACGCACCGGTTCGAACGTCTCGTCTGCCGGTGAATGGAGGGCAGCACTCGAGAGGTCGAACTTGCCGATCGCACTCTCGAAGAGGAGAGACATGTCGATCAGAACGAAGCATTGAGTCCTAAATCTTCCCGTTCAGTGAAGTCATCACATGGCTAGTAGTTTTGATAGAGTGTGTCACAGACCACTTCTCATGAGGTTAATTACCTTTACTTCTCGATGAATCGGCCGACAAATGGATCTGCGAACGGAACACCAGAAAGAATATGTGAGCCTTCTACTCCGTTCTACGAAACCTTGACCGTGACCTCATCAGATGGTGTCACTACCACACAGAACTCACCAACCGAGTATCGAATCTCGAGATCAGTACCTGTCTGTGGGCCCGTCGAGTCTACAAGCCGCTCAAGTGCTTCGGCGTCGATCATCCTCTGTAGTTGGTACTCGCCTCAATCGAAGCCCTGCTCCTCGAGTGCAGTGATGATCTCGAGCAGAAGCGGTCGATCACTCATCGTCGACCACCTCGCTGACGACGTTGATGATCTCTTGGGCGGTCGAACTGATCCGCTCGAGGCGATCGAGGATCGTCTCCGTGCCACACAGCAAGGTAGAACGTTGACCCACTGATATCCAACTCGAAGTACCGGCCCACGATGTAGCTGACCGCTTCGGCCTCGAGTTCGCGCTTCGATCGCTCATCCTCGTCGTCGACATCACCGTGTAACAGCGCGTGGGCGTACTCGTGAACGAGCGTGACGGCGAGGTCAGCGTCGTTCTCGCGATCACGGACGGCGACGCGTGGCTGCTCTTGAGGGCGGTACTCACAGATTCCCTTGGCACTCCCATGCGACCAGTCCTGGAATGGTACGATCTCTACGTTCATTTCGAGTGAGTTTGCTACCTCAAGGAGTGCAGGAATCAACTCGCCAACTTGACCCCACGCTTCGGTCTCGAGGTCGAGCAATGCTCGCTGTCAGTTTGTGAGATATCGAAGACGGGCGCTGGCGGAAAGCCGACTAGATCAACAGAGAGCCGCTTCCACGACAGATACCGATTCGTCGACCAGTGAGGCAGGAGAGACAGACGATGAACCGTTGAACATCCGCGAGGATCGGGATTCGGCCACGATATACGTTGAACCAGAGCAAAGCGAGGACATCGAAATTTCATTCACTCGCCTGAAAAAGCAGCTCAAACGTGAGGACATCACGCTGGAGAAGACCAAGCACTTCTACCGCGGTGTCTTTGAGATGGCGTTCGGCGAGCATCGAGAGGAAACAAAAGAGAAGATTCGCGAACTCTCAAAGAAAGACGCCGATCAGTGAATTATTGATTCACTGAATTCCGGATGTTGTGACCGACTTAGAGGGTTCATTCAGCAAGTGACCAGTGATGAATCCTCCATTGGAGGGATCTGCGAGTAAATCACTAGCGGTATAGCATACCGTCCCGAAGAACATCGTGATGAATGTGGGCGACTGGCTCCAACGCCATCAGGTTACCATCTATGCCGCCAGCGTCGTTCTCGCCATCGGTTTCGGGGCCGGTCTCCCGTCGGCTGCCCCACTGTTTGAGCAGGCGATCACCCCCGTACTGGCTGTCCTCCTGTATGTCACTTTCCTTGAGATCCCCTTTACAAGGTTTCGTCGCGCGTTCACTAACACCCGGTTTATGACTGCCGCTCTCGGGATGAACTTCCTCGTTGTCCCGTTCGTCGTCTACATACTTACTCGATTCCTCCCACAGGAGCCGGTTATTCTCCTCGGGGTGTTCATGGTCCTGCTGACCCCATGTATCGACTACGTCATCGCCTTCACTGACCTCGCAGAGGGTAACGCCGAGCAAGTCACTGCTACAACGCCAGCACTTCTGCTCGTCCAGTTCCTTCTACTTCCGGTGTACTTGTGGCTATTTATGGGTGGACAAGTAGCCGACATCATCAGTGCAAGACCATTCATTGAGGCGTTCCTGCTTCTCATCGCGCTTCCGTTGACGCTCGCGTGGCTCACTGAAGTATGGGCAGAACACTCCGAGACTGGCCAACGATGGCAGGATACGCTGGGGTGGTTCCCTATCCCGATGATGGGTGCAACCCTACTGATCGTCATCGCCTCCCAGCTTCCTCGAGTCGAAGATTCGATTGGACAGATTGCTGCAGTCGTTCCCATCTATGTCGTCTTTCTCGCTGTCATGCCGCTCTTAGGACGCCTCGCTGCAGGACTTTTGCACATGGGCGCAGGTGAAGCCCGCGCACTCGTGTCCACTTCGGTGACAAGGAACTCGCTGGTCGTCCTCCCGCTGGCTCTCGCGTTGCCGGCGAGATACAACCTCGTGCCGGCGGTTGTCGTCACGCAGACGTTAGTTGAACTCACTGGAATGGTCGTGCTTACTCGCGTCGTGCCTGCATGGCTCGTTCCAACGACTCCGGACCCGCTCTCCATTCCTGAGTTCCTGTAGAGCGACTGAGCCGCTGAGAACTCCGTACTACGAGTGCCAAACGTGAGTTGTTTATCGATATCGATTCTTAGTACCACGACCGGATATATCATATGGCCGGCATGCCTTCTCTATCCAGCACAACTGCTGAGACCGATTCCTACCAGAAGATTTCAACAAGATTCTTCAATTCAAGGATTTCCAAGCGATAGCAGCCGCGTCGATCACCTCTAATGCGTCTTGACTCCCATTTGCCTCCCCTTTCTCGAAATCCTCCTCAGTCTGCCCCATTTGGTTGGTTACGTGTGCAAAACAAACGACTGGGCATTCTCGAACTTCTGCGAACGTGTACAGCGCAGCGGCCTCCATCTCAACTGCAAGGATCCCGTCTGATCGGGCACATTCAATTGCTGCCTCCGTTTCCCGAAACGGGGCATCAGTCGTCCACGTCGTCCCCGTGTAGACAGGACGAGACACTGTTTCGCACGCTTCTTCGACCGAAGCACCGAGTTCGTTATCGAGAGTTGCATAGTGACTCGGCGAGCGATAATGATGACTCGTTCCTTCGTCGCGGAGTGCACGTTCAATAAGAACAAAATAAGGTGGTTCATCTTTCGGTACAATCTGCCCTGAGGAGGTGACACTAACGAGAAATTGGCAGCCGGCAGCAAACAGTTGCTCTGCAAGTAGGACAGCAAACGATGCCCCCACAGCACATCCCACGATACCGAACTCCTCACCGTTTCGTTCGAACCGATAGAGGTTGGTGTGATAGCCGGGCCATGTTTCATCTTCACATGCCTCTCCAGTGGTCGTTAGGTAGCGTACGATATCTCCATCCGGATCAAGGATACAGATATCTGGAACCGAGCGTTCTGGGAGGTTCTTTTGCCGTCGAGCGTTCTCTAACAGAGCGCCCGGCGTGAAAACAGACGGTTCATCGAATTTTTTCGCCTCAAAAAGCGGAGATGAGTCCGAGTCGAACGAGTCAGTCATGTAGTCCATGTTCGCAGAACCCAGTCAAGGAGATTGTGCTTATTCAATCGGAGTTCCGACTACCGCTGAGATTGCGGCAGTCGCCGGATCAGTACTTTCGAAGACTGTCTCGTCGGAGATACCCAAAAAGAACTCCTGGTCGCCATCGACGTATTCCAGTATCGTCGCCGTCAACACCTCAGAATCTCGGTGGACCATCCGCTGAAAGTAGGACCCCTCTCGCTGAAGATTTGACTGGATATACTCTGAGCGCGTATTCAGTACGAGTGCAACGAGGGTCCCATCGGAAGTGAGGACGCGAGTCGCTTCTGCTAGTACTGCATCGATATTGGGAATGAATTCGAGTGTTGAGACGAAGACGACAGTATCAACGGATGCAGTTTCGATGGGGAGCGCGGTCGCATCGCCAAGAATGAACGGTGCAGAAACTCGGTCCCGTGCTGCGCGAATCATTGATTCCGAACGATCCACTCCAATGATCTCGTGATCCAAAAACCGTTCTTCGAGCGATCCGATGCCACATCCGACATCGAGAATTCGGTCGTTAGCAGCGACGTGCTGGTTCACGTACGCGGCCTCTCGGTCCATAGTCGCACTCCCGAACTCGCTCTCACAGAACCGAACGAAACTCTCTACATCACTCATATAGCTCCCTCTTTGCGGATCAGTATGCGATTAAACATAGCCCTTGGATACTTCAACCCAGAAATGGTGCTGCACTCCACATAAATTGGTAACTCAATTCCGTTTGTTGGAGAACGACCACCGAGTCTCAAGTGAGTGGCCACCAAAGCTTGCCTATGAACATTGGAATCATCTTGGAGACGAACGACCCTGAGCGCGTCTGGAACGCGTTTCGTCTTGCAAATACAGCGCTCGAGGCGGACCATATGGTTGAGGTCTTTCTTCTCGGTGATGGCGTCGAGGCACCGGACCTCGAGCATGAGAAATTCAATCCACATGGCGTGATGCGAAAATACACTCAGAATGGAGGTGATCTCTTCGCGTGTGGGACGTGTCTTGATTCCCGCGACCTCGAGGCAGACGACCTCAGACCACGGGCCACGATGGACGACTACCTACGTATCGTCGAAGACGCCGAAAAAGTACTCACAATTGGGTAACTGGACCACGTCCGGAGTGACAATACCCGGTCAGTCAGCTGCCTGTTCAGCCTGCCGGGTCCGATCTACCTCTAATGGGTCTGCCGTCGAGGTCGCGGTGACCAGTCGCAGGAACTGTCCTGCGTTCGTGAGGAGTTTGTTCTCGGCCTTCCGAAGGTGTTCTTCGTACGTCGAGCGTGCGACGGCAGTCTGTTCGGCCAGTTCACGAAGTGATGTCTTCCGGGGTTGTTCGTAGTAGCCGCTTTCCAGTGCCAGTCGAAGTGCTGCTAGCTGCCGCTCAGTGATGTCTTCGAACAGTTGATCGACCGGGGCGAGCATACTGTGGGGAATCTGCTGTTCCGTGATCGCCGTTTTCGAAAGCACCTCGATATCACGATCGCCCTCTAAATCCTGTAGCAGTGCGCGGACGTCGTTCTCATCGAATGCAATTACAGTGTAGTGCTCCCAGCCTTGTCGATGGACTGTCGGCGGCTGGTACAGACAATTGTACTGTTCGAACCGATCGATGATCGAATCCTCTAACGAACAGAGACAAGACTGTGTAACGACGTGGAGACCAGAGTCGTCAATTGACTTGTGGAGAAGTGTTCCTATTTGATCGATCTCTTCGAGGAGTTCATCGGCTGGCAATTCTGGAGAGGTAATTTCGATCACTTGGCAGTCGTTCAGGTACCACTCGCGGATTGTGAGATCCGGATAGTGTTCCGAAATTTCACGATACGGACACTCGTGTTTGACCCGGAACGAAGCCTCGTACAGACTCATAGAGGACTCTTTGGCCTGGTACGAATTAACAGTACCGGTCATGTCCGGCATCACCTATATCCTAATACTTCTCATATGTGTGAATACTAATGGCGGAGATTAGCCCCGATGAACTCGGTAATCGATTGCAGAACGACGAAGACGACTTGCTCGTGGTCGATATTCGCCACGAAGAAGAGTACGACGGCTGGCATATCCCAGGTAGCGTCAACGTTGATGTCTACGACGAACTGACCGACGACCCTGAGGCGGCAAAGGAGAGCCTCGTAGACCTTCCTACAGAGAAGGAGATCGTTACTGTCTGCGGGGCAGGCGTCGCTGCAGCAACAGCAGCTGATGTCCTCCAAGAACTGGATTACGACGCGAAAACTCTCGTGGATGGGATGAACGGCTGGAGCCGTGTTCACCGCTCCACGCCAGTTCAGGCAGACCTTGACGGGACGCTTATCCAAGTTGCGCGTCCGGGCAAGGGGTGCCTCTCGCACGTCCTCGTTTCGGACGGTGAAGCCGCCATCTTCGATCCGTCACACTACTTTGAAGAATACGAGATAATTCTCGACGACTACGACGCCGACCTTGTCGGCGTCTTTGACACGCACGCCCACGCCGATCACGTCTCTGGCGCTGCGGAGCTTGCTGATCGACACGGTGTTCCCTACTACCTCCATCCGAAAGACGCACTCGCTATCGACGCGACCTCCCTCGAAGATGGCCAGACCGTGACCATCGGCCAGCTCGACATTGAAGTTATCCATACACCGGGACACAGCGAAGGAAGCGTCTCGTTCGACATCGACGGGGCAGCACTTATTACGGGCGACACGCTCTTCCACGAGAGCGTGGGCCGCGTCGAACTCGGTGTCGAAGCTGGCATCGAAGACTCCGACGTTGAGCAGAACGCCGCGACGCTCTACGAGAGCCTGCAGCGACTGCTCAACCGACCGGACGATGCACTTGTCCTACCGGCGCATGATCCTGGTTCGCCGGAACCGCCTGTGACTGCAACTCTGAGCGAAGTCCGAGAGCAGAACGAAGATCTCAGCCGTAACCGCGAGGAATTCATCCAGGAACTCGCGTCGGATATCCCGGATCATCCGCCGAACTTCGAGCGCGTCAAGCGAACGAACGTGGGACAAGAATCTGTCCCCGCTGACGAGCTAGCCGAGCTGGAACTGGGCCCGAACAACTGCGCAGCGGAGTGATCTATGAGCACGGAAACTGAACTCAAACAGGGCATCCGCGAGCATCTCGGACAGTTCTCGCTCCACGTCCTCCTGGTATTCGCCACCGGGCTGACCATCGGATCCGAACGCGCCGTTGTGCCTGTCCTCGGCCGTGACGTACTCGGCGTCGAGTCGCTGTTCGTCATCGGCTCGTTCGTTGTCTCGTTCGGCTTTGTCAAAGGACTCCTGAACCTCTACGCTGGCAAGTGGGGCGGTGAATACGGTCGCAAGCCCGTGCTCGTCCTCGGGTGGGTGACTGCACTGCCGATCCCGGTCATCCTCATCTTTGCGCCGAGCTGGGGCTGGATCACCGTCGGGAACATCCTGCTGGGTATCAACCAGGCGTTGACCTGGAGTATGGCGATCAACGCCAAGATTGACCTTGCAGGCCCCGAGCAACGAGGGTTAGCCGTGGGTATCGACGAGGCATTCGGATACAGTGGCGTCGCCGTCGGTGCCTGGGTCACGGGTATCATCGCTGCCCGAACGAGTCTCCGGCCTGAGCCGTTCTACTTCCTCGCTGTCGTCGTCGTGCTGGCGTTCCTGATCTCGATCTTCCTCATCAAGGAGACCGTCCAGTTCGCGGAGGTAGAAGTTGATGATGACGATCACCACGATGCGAACCTCCCATTCGGCGAGGTGCTAAAGCGGGCGACCTACGGCGACAAGACGCTGTTTGCCGCGGCACAAGCGGGCCACATCGAGAAGTTCGTCGATACACTGTTCTGGCTCGCTGTTCCACTGTATCTCACGAGTCAAGGCCTCGGAATCGCAGCGGCCGGGTTCGTTGTCGGCATCCATAGCGCGATGTACTTCTTCCAGATTGCAACCGGTGGACTCGCAGATCGGATCGGTCGCCGTCCGCCGGTCGTCGTCGGAATGTTCCTTACCGGTGCGGGCGTCCTCGGGATGGTACTTGTCGATGGGTATCTCCCGTGGGCCGTTCTCTCGGGTGTGTCCGGCCTCGGAATGGCGTTGCTCTACCCGAATCTGATGACGGTTCCGGGCGACGCAGCACACCCGACGTGGCGTGCGACTGGGATGGGTGTCTATCGGATGTGGCGTGACTCGGGCTACGGCGTCGGCGCAATCCTAATCGGGCTCTCAATGGAGTTCGTGAATGCCGAAGCTGCCTTCTATCTGACCGCTGCCCTGATGTTCGTCTCTGGGACGATCGTGTACATCTGGATGGAAGAGACCCACCCCGACTTCGGGACGCACGAACCTCCTGCACCAGCTCCTGAGCAGCCTGGTCAAACGCTCCCTCAAGACTAGCTTAGCAAAACGTCTTTTTGTGGGAGACAGCTGTATCCAATGTTCATTTTTGCCGAAAGCTGCGCGATTATGCCTGCCGTTTTTGTGGAATACTAAGAACCGAATCTCGAGATCAGTGTGTTAGCTTGTCGAGCGCATCGGTGATTTCCAGTAGAGGCACTCGATCACTCATTGTCGGTTACCCCGCTGACGATGTCGATGATCTCCTGGGCGGTCGAACTGATCCGCTCAAGTCGGTCGAGGATCGTTTCGGGCTCGTCACCGTGCCACGCAGCGAGGTAGAACGCTGACCCACTGGTATCCAACTCGAAGTGCCGTCCAACGATGTAACCGACCGCTTCGGCCTCGAGCTCACGTTTCGATCGCTCAGCCTCGTCGTCGACGCCGCTGTGTAACAGCGCATGGGCGTACTCATGAACGAGCGTGACGGCGAGGTCAGCATTGTTCTCGCGATCTCGGACGGCGACGCGTGGCCGTTTCGCTGGCCGATACTGGCAGACGCCCTTGGCGTTCTTATGCGACCAGTCCTGGGGTGGCACGACCTCTACGTCTACCTCGAGTGAGTTTGCTGCCTCAAGGAGTGCGGGAACCAACTCGTCAGCCTGTCCTCTGGCTTCTGTCTCGAGGTTGGGCAGTGGCTCGCCGTCAGTCTGTGAGATATCGAAGACGGGTGCTGGCCGAAAGCCTACGAGTCCCTTTTCCCAACTGTCCGGAGGGGTTTCATCGTATTCACAGTCACTGCGCTCGTGGTACGACGGCGAGTTCCCACAGTCGGGACACTGTTTTGCAATGATAGGCGCCCAGATCCAGATCGCCGTCTCCCCCTCTTTGACGTGTCGGTCAAACTCGTTTTGCCATGTTCGGTAGCCGGCAACGCGTGTTGCCTGCGGACACTGGAGTTTGATCAACAGCGTGTTCCGGTGCGAGTAGTCATGGAACCGACTCTGGACATCCAACCACTCTGTGAACTGCTCGCTCGAGACGGCGTCATCGACCTCATCGACGAGGTCCTGGACCCATGCCTCGATCGTACTGTGCATCTCATCGTGCCGGGTGTCCGAATCGTCGAACGTTTCCCGGGAGCTGCTGCTCGTAGCCATATTTGATCACTGCTTCTCGAGTCGAGTCGAATCGAACTGAACTCGAGAAGACCTCCACCCCTCAGGGGGTCTCAAAAATACGCTGGACTCGAGCAGCTGGAGAGTTGTTAGCGGTGGCGGTGAGGATGCCAAGCCCCCGCCCTTAAGGAGCCGCCGAAGGCGGCGAGTAGGGCGGGGTAGTTCACTTAAGAAGTCCCGCGGACCTTTATAGGCGGAACAGGTCGGATGTGTTGGGGCCAACCCCGTGACGGTTTACTTGGTGACAGAGACAGCTGAGTCGAGTCCAGCAGGGTGTCCGTTCTCACACTCAACAGCTGAGACTGCATCTGGAAGAGCTGCAAGCCTGTGTGCGACGACATCAAGCGGATGTGAGTCAACAAACTGCGCCGGTTGATGAGTGACAGCCATTGAGCCATCGTTGACTTGCAAATGAACTGGCCCAAGGTCGTCATGCGTATCGTCCTGATGCCAGCCGACGAGTAGATTTTGTTCTGATTCGATCCAGTTGAACCAGTAGTACTCGTATGGGTCTCCGGTCTGCAGTTGAAAGCCGATCTCGATGCGAGCTACTGTTGCTGGATAGTTGCTGTCGCCAAGGTACTGTCGTGGGTTTACTTCGCCGACGACCCGATACGGGCCAGATTCACGCGGTTCGGAACGTCGTCGACGAACATTGTCGAACTCGCGGCTGAGTCGATTCTGGATACGGTCGTGAAGCCGCTTACTCTGCAATTTCTTCCGATTAGCGAGAAAGACAACCATTAGACGAGTGCCGAGTGTGAGTCTGTTTTGGGTGAGGAGAGTTCAACCACATCACCATATAACTGCAATGCATGCTTCACGAGCCCGAGTTCTGTGTTGATCGACTCCCACGTCGCGATCACGTTGCGGCGTTCACGAAGCTCGTCGGCTGAGAGTTCGTCTGCAGCGAATTGCTCCCGAAACTCGTTGAGTGACTGGACGGCATACTCGTCTGCCAACTCTTCCTGCTCTTGTTTCAAATCTGTGAGTTGGCTCTCCAGTTCGTCGCGTGAATGCTTCTCGATCAGATTGGTGACCTCATCGAAGAGCATCCGAACGGGATTCAGATCATACGCTTTTGTTCCATTGACAGTCGTCTCTGTAACCCAGTCATCGCTCTGCAGTCGCTGGAGTTCATCGTCGGCTGTTGCGCGTGAAACATTCGCCCGGTCTGCAATTTCCTGCACTGGCGTAGGCTCCTCCAATAATTCTACGACGTACCGGATACGCTCACGGCCACTCATGTCTTCCCTCCACGACCTTGGATTTGATTCGGTCATCGTACTACCACTTGTACTACACGACTCAAATAATTTTCCCTAGCTCAAATAATCAAACAGTAGCGATAGCAGTCTAGTACCTGAACTGCGCTTTTCGTGATGATTTTCCATTGCAGTCGACGAGCCAGGAACAGAGCCAAGTAATTCGGTGTGGAAGTATTACCTGTGTCAAGTAATACACCGTCTAATGGTGAGGAGCGTGTCGTCTCTGTCACCGAAAAAGGGCAGGCGACGATCCCCAAGCAGCTTCGGGAGAAACACGGCATTCCTGCGCCAGGACGAGTCAAATTCCTCGAGAACGAGGATGGAGAAATCGTTGTCCGGCCAGTCGGCTCAATGCGAGAGTTCCGCGGTCTCGAGCGCGATGGCGATGAGGACCGTCCCGCAACAGCGGTCCTGCGTGAGGAACGCGAACGCGACAAACAGCGAGCCGATGACGTCGTAGAGTGCTTTTCCAGCGACCCGGAGGACGAATGACGGACACGATCGTTTTTGATACGGAACCACTCGTTGCCTATCTGGACGATGAACCAGGGAGTGATACTGTCGAAGAGTGGATTGACCGCGTTGCATCTGGCGAGATCGAGGGCTACATCAGTCCAGTAACGAAAACAGAGATTCTCTACGTTGGGTCTCGAGTTGGATTCCGCCCTGCTGATGTCCGAGCAAGTCTCGAATGACTCGAAGAGTTAGGTGTCACAGTTTCTGATCCTCGAGAGTGTTGGGACGGTGCAGCCGCGCTCAAGGAAGCGTATACGATGGCACTCGGCGATGCATATGCACTTGCGACGGCCGACGCTGTCGATGGAACACTTCTCGTTGGGGCAGACGATAATTTCGATGACGTAGAAGATGACGTTGTGAGGTTTCGCGACGAGCCAGTCTAGTGGGTCTGTTGAACCCCTCAGAAGTTGACATATGCTGCGTGCTGAATATAGAGAATCCATGAAAATCCCGCAGATAAGGGTCTAGGCCGTGAACGAGGCACTAGGGACTGGCTGAGACCGCAATCCATCCGGTGCGATAAGCACGCTACTAGAGAATGGTCCGAGCCCGTGACAAGACGCGGAATCTTGTGCCACCGAGCACGTATAGGAGGATCTCTCGTTCACGCCACAGTCCCAAGGAGGCGTCCTATGTACCTCGGAATAGACACCCACACACGATACTCGCAAGTTGCCGTCGTTGTCCACGACGGCAACTTGCAAGATGAGATTCGCTTGCCAAACGATCGTCTTGACGAACTCGCCGAACAGTACGCCGGTGGCGAAGCTGCGATCGAAGCATCTGGCCACTACCGCCCGGTGTACGAGATGCTCGACGAGCATCTCGACGTAACACTCGTCAACCCTTCAAAGAACAGGGTCATCGCCGATGCGACGGTCAAGACCGATCGCATCGACGCGAAACGACTCGCACACATGCTTCGGGCGGACATGCTCGTTGAGAGTTACGTCCCGTCGGACGAGATCCGCACATTGCGGGATCTCGTCCGAACGAGGAAGGCGCTCGTCGAAGAACGGACAGCAGAGAAAAACCGCGTCAGAGCTGTCCTCAAGCGCACCGACAACGCCTACGACAGCGAGTTGTTCGGCCCAACTGGGCGAGAGTTCCTCGCGGAACTCTCGCTCAGTGATGCTGATCGAACGATCGTCGAAGCACACCTCTCCGTGATCGACGAGTACGACGCACAGATCGAGAAGCTCGAAGCAAAGATCGAGCAGAAGACACTGGAATCGCCAGCAGCCCAGCGGCTGCTGTCGATTCCGGGTGTTGGCCAGTCCACGGCGCGGTAATCGTTGCAGAAATCGGTGAGATTGATCGGTTTGACCGGCAGGAAGAGTTGGTGAGTTACGCTGGACTCGATCCAATGGTTCATCAGTCCGGCGACATGGAAGTCCATGGAAGCATCAGCAAAGAGGGCTCAGCGCCACTGCGCTGGGCCCTCGTCCAATGTGCCCATGTTTCCGTCCGGTACGACGATTACCTCGGCAACTTCTACACACGGTTGAAACAGCGGAAAAACAAGCAGATAGCGATTGTTGCAACAGCTCGGAAAATGCTGGTCTCCATCTTCTACATGCTGAAGCGACAGGAGCCGTACGATCCACCGGAGGTGAGTGCCTGAGCGACGGTTCGCGTCGCTCAGGCACGGCTTGCTTTCGTCCGCACAGCCACCGCTACCGCAACAGGATTGCCCCCGCCTGCCGAGAGATTCTTTCTCTGAAGTGGCCGCTGTCGGGTGATTCCGCAGCTGCGTTCGGGTGAGCCGGGCGGCTCACCCGAACAACTATTGTCAGTGGTGTGGTATAGCTCAGTGCGGGATTTTCATAGGAGGATGGAATTCATCATGACGACTAGTCATCGTAAGCGGCTATTCCTGATATCAGTGTCCGAGTATCAACTCTCGAGGAATGGAAATCCTATCTCCCGTCAGGGTTGTCGCTCTCGCCGACTCTCTTTCACGAGCTCCATCCGTTCGTCGTACGTGAACTGAAGCATTTCATTTTCCAATGGAATCGAGATACGGATGCGAAGGGGATCCATCGAGACCAGGTCCTCCTCGAAGTCGAGCAGAAGCGTGCGTTGCTCGTGCGTGGCGAGGTCGAACTCGACGCCGTGCTCGTAGAAGAACGCAATTAGCGCCGGCTGTCTCGACGGATAGAACAACGTCGGCATCTGCCACCGGTACTTGCAGCCCTCGCAGACGTGCGAGACCAGCACCCGGAAGATCGATCCGCAGTTCTCGCAGAACTGGTATTCGTCCCAGTCCGGGCGATGATCCTCGCAGATATCGATCGCAGTGACGGGCATATCGCCCGCGCACTCTGGGCAGACGCCGTCCATCACCGACGCCCGCCGGTGAGCGCCCCAGATCCGATCCGCCTCATTGATCTCATTGGGCGTACGGTCGCGCAGCCCCGACGGAGGGAACTCGTTTTTGCTGATGACGCCAGGTGGGAAGGATTCGACGCACCGGGCGTCACAGCTGGTACATTCCAGGTAGCGCCACCCGTCCCGGTAGCTCCATTCCACACCACCCCCGCAGTACCAACAGGAGATATCTACGGCCACGGGGTCGATCTCCGGGTTGTCGATCGCTGTACCGGACAACAGCATCCTGACGACCCGTTTGCCCGAGTCCATGAGCTCGTAGCCTGCGTCGGTTCGTCGGACGAACCTATCTAGCAGCTTGTTTAGGTGGTAGTTCAAACGGCCGGGATCCTCGACGCCGAGGCGCTCGCGGAGGTCCGCGAACCGCACGGGCGTCTCCTGGGCGGGATCGTGGGCGTCCCAGAGCACCCGCAAGATGCCAATCCGGGTCTCGTCCGAGAGAAGTTGGAACGCCTCGTTGCCGCCGGCACCGGCCGACGAGGGCGATTCGCTCGTGCTCGAGGGATCCATGCTGCCGAATACGTGAACGAGTGGGATAACCCTTCTCCGCGGTATCACACCGCACGGGAACTCGGACCCTCTTTTGACTTGGCAATCGCCAGGTTAGGCCGCACCTAGGCGCCATCGGGACCTACGTGTCGGATTGCAAATAGAAGCGAGGTTCGATCGGCATCCCGATAGAAATATCGTTCTAATTATACTTAATCCGAAGGCGGCCGAAGTCGTGCACGAGCACCAACGATGGCAACCAATTCGAAACAGTACTGGGGCCGTTCAGTTGGGGACCACCGCACCAGTGCCTACCAACGGAGAGGATGGCATGTCTTTCAATGAGTCGAAGCCGGACAGCGGCTATGAGGCGGCATTGAACGATCATTACGGGGTACCGGACCTCGGTGACGAGATCCTCGACGCGCTCGACGCCGCCGGAAAGGACATCGACGCGCTCACCCGGGACGATATCGCATCGTTCGACGAGTTCCACATTCGCGGGCTTGATGCAACCCGTGAAGTCGCCGAAATCGCTGGAATCGGGGACCGCGATCGCGTTCTCGATGTCGGTTGTGGTATCGGTGGGCCCGCCCGTACCCTCGCTGCCGAGTTCGATTGTGATGTCGTCGGAGTCGATGTAATCGAGGAGTATTGCCGGGCAGCGGCACTGTTTACCGACCGGGTGGGGCTGACCGACGAGGTTCGCTTTCAGCACGGGAACGCCCTCGACCTACCGTTCGAGGACGAGGCATTCGACGTCGTCTGGTTCGAGCACACGCTGATGAACATCGAGGCCAAGGAGGTGGTTTTCGAGGAAGCTCGACGTGTCTTGAGACCTGGAGGCACACTCGCACTCTACGAAATTTGCGCCGGATCAGGCGGCGATACTGTGTTCCCGGTCCCCTGGGCATCGGATGCGTCCCTCAGCAATCTCGTTAAACCCGAGCGTCTCCAAGAACTCGTTACGGATATCGGTTTCGACGAGTTCGCCTGGCAGGATGTCACCGAGCCGAGCCTCGAGTGGTTCCGCGACGTAGTCGAGTCGATGCAGTCACGACCTCCGACTGCGCCACAACCGCTCGGACTCAACCTCCTCATGGGGTCCGAGACGCCGGTGAAAGCAATGAATGTCGTTCAGAACCTAGAGGAGGAACGGATTGTCGTCATCCAAGGCATATACGAACGGGTCAGTCTCCCGTCTGGTAGGTCTTCCGGAACAGCAACCGATATCGAGTAGTGAAATTCACGACATCCATGTGGGCCATTCTGCGTTTCGTCAGTACTGGATAAGCGCCTTGTGTTCAGCACGCGATTCCGAATATCTATCAGTCCTGATAGACCGTCCAGCGTTCAATAAGCACGCGGAGTGACTATTCGATTTCTAGCTGGCCACTGCCGCTGCCCTCCCCATTGGCGTTCTCATCCCATTCGAGTTCGAACTCGACACTTAATTCAGTCATATTGCCAGCCGGGCCTTCGCGTTCAGCTTTGACCTCAAAGGTCGGTCGGGCAGGAGGATTCAGGGTTACAGACTCGGAGCCTGCTTTCAGGCTGATAGCGTTTCCGTTGTCGAGATTGTCCGCGACTTTCCGAAGGTACGATGCAATCTCTTCTCGACTCTGGTCGCTTTCCGATTTGAACAGAACTTCTTCAGGCATACTGAACGATACGTTGCCTGCCCCGATAAGTGAATCCCCTGTACTTACCGATTCGGAGAGCAAAGCAAGAATCCAGATGGCTTCCAATTTCGATTAGTCGATGTACTGGGATTCCCACTCACGACGAGCCTCGATTGCTTGCTCGCCGTCTGCTGTTATCGCATAGTAGTTTGTGCGCCTGTCGAGTTGTCCTTTCTCGACAAGGTCCTTATTCACAACCGTATCGAGATTGGGATATAGTCGCCCGTGATTGATCTCTGAACTGTAGTACTGCTCGATCTCGTCTTTGACGTCCTGTCCAGATGGCTGGTCAGCGCCCGCGATCACGTACAGCAGGTCTCGTTGGAATCCTGTAAGGTCGTCCATGGCTCAGCCATTCAGGCGAGATGATATTTGTTATTCCACACGTACGTAGATGTAAGCGAATCCAACTAGTCGATTCTTTATACTACTAGCCAGCTCTCTTTCCGTTCACGATATCCTGTGGCTGTGATCGTGATGGAACGACACTCGAGGGGCCCGATCTAGTACGCACACTCAGCAGTCACAGTTGTTTCACTCTGAGTCAGACAGTAGCTTACCGATGTACTGATTTTCCCACTCCCGGCGGGCCTCGAGTTCGCGTTGACCACGGGCAGTGATCGTGTAGGAGTTCGTCCGACGATCAACTTGGCCTTTCTCGACAAGCCCTTTGTCGACGACCTCGTCGAGATTCGGATACAGTCGCCCGTGATGGACCTCATTCTCATAGTATTCCTCGAGTTCGTCTTGGATCGCGAGGCCATGCAACTCGTCCTGACCGGAGATCACGTACAGGAGGTCACGCTGGAATTTGGTGAGATCGTACATATCTGAATGTGAGTATATTGACTGATGAAGTTTTCTAGGTCAAGTGGCACCACAGAAATTTTCTTCTTACTATCCCCAGCGATTTCCAAGGGACACAACATGTTACAACCACAGGCCATTCCGAAGTGGCGTTGACTGTTCCTGTGTGAAGGGAAAGTCTCGCCCCCACCTCACTCGCTCGGCCACTTTTGACGCACCACTCGGAACGTGTCGATCGCAGGACAGACTACTCTTCGAGGCGCTGGAGCAATTGCGTGACGTAGGGACTGTTCTCCCAGCTCCGGTGTGGGCTAATCGTTGTGATCAGTATTCTCGCTTCCTCCTTGGTCATATGCCCGTTCCGGGAGTAGTCGCAGATGAGACGCGGCGTCGGGACGATCCGCGGCCCCTGAAGCACGGCGTGGATGAGTGGAAAGTTCGTTCCGCCGAACTCGTCGGTGAGAAACCCGTCGACGGCGAGTGCGTTCGCGAGGACGATACCATCAGTTTCGCCGTCATCGAGGCCGAACGTCGGCCGGGAGTCCGGGGTATCGTCGCGTTCGTAGGGATCCTCGACCGTGTAGTGGTTGCGGGCCGCGAGAACGTTGCTCGCAGCCGCGGCGTGGATATCCTGATACTGTGTGATGTCGCGGAGTTCTTCGACCACTTCCGGTGGCACGAACACGTCACAGGAGGTGAGAAGGTACTGGAGTGGGTCCGGGGCGCCGGTGTCAACGGCAGCGTCAGCACGGGACACAGCGAGACTGACGAGTGCACTGGTGTCGGCGACGACCGTTCGCAGCCGTGGACCGCTCATCGATCGTCATCGGCCGCGGCGTCGACCGTCGTCACATCGCCCTCGTAGACGTCGACATCGTCGGGGGCAGCGAGACCAAGTGGCTCGTCTTCAAGGTCCGCTTTGAGAAGACGGAGTCGCTGGGCCGTCTCGGCGCCGACCAACTGCTTGACCGTCTCGAACTCGAGCTGGTCGTCGTAGTACTTCGTTGCGACGAGTTCCTGGAACGTCTCGTTGTCGGCAGTGTCTTCGATGTACTCCCGGATGGCCTCGACGAGGAGATCCGTCCGATCCTTATCAAAAAGATCGGCGATCGCATCGAGCCGGTCAACGAGATACTCCGGTGACTGGAAATGAACCCGTCGGGGATCGTCGCTCGTGCTCATTCTATGTGCATGTTCTGCACATAGTTTCATAACGGTTTCGGCGATTGCACAGAGCTTGCACATCAAAGTCTCAGAATCAGGAATCGGACACTCCAATAGCGTCGTGTACCTGTGACTTATATAAACGAGTCCGGATTAGCCGATCTTCTCAGTAGATCAGCAGTGGAATATTAGATCATTCATAGAACCAAGATCGGCACGTACAGAGTCTGTGAAGACTTCTGCCCCACCACCTCCGACAGTATGAGAAACGATGGGCGACAGCGTCGGTGTCAGGGCTCCTCGAGCAGTGACCGGGCACGTTGCACGTAGCTGTTTGCGTCCCAGCTGCGGGCATCGCTGATCTCGTCGAGAATAGCACGAGCATCGGCAGCTGACAGCTGTTCGGTGCGAACGAGTACTGAGAGCAGCGTTGGCGTCGTGACGAGCCGGGTATCGGCGAGCGAGGCGTGGACCAGGCCGAGTTGATTGAACTCATCACAGAGCAATAGTGTGGCGTCGAGGTCATTCGCGAGGGTGACAGCAGCGTTTTCGCCGTCATCAAGCGGAAATTCGGCGTCGAGGTCGACTGATCGGGCCTCGAGCGTCTTAGTTCGGTCGAGGACGGTCGTTGCAGCCCGACCGTGTACGTCATCATAAGAGGCAATCTCTCGTAGTTCCTCGATGACCACTGTTGGGACGATGACTTCGTAGCAGGACAGACAGAGCTCGAGTGGATCGGGGTCATCGTCAGCAACGACCCCGAGACTCACGAGGGCAGAGGCGTCAGCGACGAGCGTCGACATTTATGTGTCGGCGACCTCGTCGACGAAGTCCTCGTCCAGTTGCTGTTTCAACACTCGGAGATTCGCCGCCTCTTCGGCACCGACGAGCGCTTTGAGTTGCTC
>NZ_JBGUAZ010000012.1 GCF_041821085.1 Natrinema sp. HArc-T2
TATTCCAGCGGTCAATAAGCAGATCTACTTATCGGCCAATTCATCATATATCTGGGTGTAATCAACACTGGTGAGTGTGTTATACAACACCTCTTCTTTCTGATCAAGCAGGTAGACGAAACAGATTGACCAGGTACGGATCCGGTCAGGTTCGATGGTAACTCCGAGGCTATCGATTTTCAGTGATTGCCCCGTCGCCAATATCCAGATCTTCTCTTAACTCTTCTAGAAGATGAGTTCCTTCCGTGTGAAGCTCATTTGCCCGCTCGAGGGAGACTTCTCCATCCTCAAGCTGTGCGATAATCTCTTCGAGGCGCTCTGTTTTCTCTGAAATCGGTGCATCGTCTGGGATGTCTGGTGTGTCGCTCATAGGTTTAACAGAAGGATGCCGAGCAACAGCAACACGAGGATCACGAGTACGGCGATCGTGATCTGCTGCCGGCGTTGTGACTCGCTGTACTCTTGCGCAACTGCTTCTTTCTCTTCCTCGTGGGCTTTCTGCTGTTCGAAGGACTATAGTGCGTGATCGAGTTCTGTCTCAAGCGTCGTGAGTCGTTCAGACGTTCCGCTTCAAATGCGTGGTCGAGGTCTGCTGAGGAAGTAGCGAGTTCGCTGGTCACATACTGTTTGTAGGCATTGTCGAGCTTCTCCTCTGTTCCCTCGAGGTGTGTCTGGACTGTCCGCTGGTACGCACTGTTCAACCACCCCGTGAGCTCCCGAACTTTCTGTTTCTCGTGGACTTTTTGCTGTTCAAAAGATTCCAGCGCATGCTCAAGTTCTGTCTCAAGCGCCGTGAGCCGTTCAGACGTGGAGCGCTTCAAACGCGCGATCGAGGTCTGTTGAAAACGTCGCGAGGTTGCTATCGACCTGCTGTTCGTAGGCAGTATTCAGGTTATCAACAGTCGCCTCGAGTTGGGTCTGGACGGTTCGTTCGTATGCACGGTCCAGCCGGTCAGTGACGTCCTGGAGTTTGGTTTCGAGATCCTCTTTCTTGGGTACGATCTCGCCTGCGTGTGTCGGTGTCATGACTCGCTTGTCTGCGACCTCGTCAGCCAGTGTCCGATCGTTTTCGTGGCCGACACCGACAACGAATGGCGTTGTGGTGTTGTGAATCACTCGACAAAGTGGCGTCTCGTTGAATACGCGGAGGTCCTTTTCTGATCCTCCACCACGGGTTAACACGATCACATCAATGTGTGCGTTATCATCGAGTTCACTGATCGCTTGCATCATCGACAACATCGCATCGTCACCCTGGACGGTCGTATGGTGGATGACGATATCCACGTCAGGGTGGCGGCCGTGAATGCTCGTGACGGCATCTTCACGCGCATCACTGTCTGCGCTCGTGACGAGTCCGATCCGGCGAGGGAACTCTGGAAGTGACTGCTTTGTTTTCTCGCTTAAGAGGCCGTCCTCCTCGAGGATTCGCTTGTTCTCTTGGTACGTTTGCTGGTAGTTTCTCTCTCCGACTTCGACAAAGTCCTCCACAATGAGTGAAACACTACCGTTTGCTGCGTAGTACGACAGCTCTCCTTTGACTGCGATGTGTGTCCCGTCATCGATCGTGATGTCGAACGAACGGAGCCGATGGCTGAAGATCACACAGTGGATCGTGGAGTCTTCGTGAACGAGATCGAAGTGTGCATGTCCGTTTCCGGAGACGCCATAGTCGGAGACGTCGCCAAGAACGTAGTCGTACTGGAGATCGGACGTATTCTCGAGAACTGTGCTAATTTCGTCGTTGAGGGCGTCGACGAACGTGATGTTGTCTGTGTTGAGTGTCTCCTGATGTGTCTCAAGGGTGGTTGTGGTCTCCTCGTCACCACTCGAGTTGACACCCATTACGCCGCACCTGTTCGTGTCGGTACTAAAATACTTGCTTTGGCTCTGGTGAATCGCCATATAGCATCGAGCTCTCGTGTTTTGATGGCGTCGTGAGAGCGTCTACCCGCTTCGCCACTGCTCGCTTCGCCACTGCTCGCTTCGTTACTGCTAGAATTCTCAGTGTCACAGTCAAATCCGGCGTTACGGCTCGAGCGATGTGATTTCTCACCGAAGATCGCCGCCGTCTAGCGATTCATCAAACCAAAATTTCATACGTGAAGACGGATGTGCCGAGAACAGCTACAGTCAGCTATGAGATACTACGGACTCAAAGGGGTAGCGTGAGACAGTAGTTCTCTACCTCGGGTGCAAGGGAGATAATCTGCTCCCGACGCCGGAGTTCTTCGCGACGCGTTTCGATTCTGTCCTCGAGCTGTTCAAGACGCTCCTGTTGGCCACGGATCGCGATGTCCATATCTGAGCCGGCATCGGCTTTGCGCTCGTACTCCTCGATGAAGGACTCGATCCGTTCTCGTTCAGCCTGTGCGTATTCCTCGAGATTCTCCAGCTCCCGAGCGGTCTCCTCGTGACGCTTCTCCTGAAGATGGTTCTTGATCTCGTTGACCCGCACGCTCACATAGCGATCGGCAGCCGTCCGTAAGTCGGCTTGCACGTCGAGTACCGTCTGAAGGTCGTCGACATCGGGCTTTGCTGTTATGGAGTCGCCCTCGACAACACGTTCACCAAGCGCCTGCTGGGCGTCCTCTTGCGCAGCATCCACGAAGACCGGGATGGTTTCCTCGCGAATCACATCGCCGGTGCCGTCCTCGAACGCGACGCGATAGTTGTAGGTGATCCCCGGCGTGTCGACGAACGGAAGCAGTTTGAGTCCGACTTCGCCGCGCTCGTCCTCCAACACGCGTGCCATGAGCCGTTGCAGGACATCTGTGCCGGGAGCGAGGTAGGTGATGTCCTCGTGATCCATCGCGAAGTCGCGGTCGAACGTGAACGGGCCGAACGTCGCATCTTGGCCGGGCGAATTGATTCCGTCTGGCAATTCGGCTTGATAGAGGTTGGTGCTGCGCTTCTCGAATTCGCCTCCGAAGGCGCCGACTGCTTGCTCGAAGAACTCGCGGATATCTCTCTCACTTCCGTAGACGTCCTCCGACTCATCGACGACTTCCTGAATCTGCCGGCGGCTCTCCGCGTCGAACGTGCTCGTATCGACCAGGCTCCGCTCGTACCACTCCTCGAGCGTCCGCTGACGCTCCTCGATCATCTCCTCGAGTTCCTCTTTGGTCGCACTCGGTGGTTCGTCGTTCTCGATGGACTCCATGATGAGCGAGTCTACGTCGATGTCATCGAGGATGCCGAGTACGTCCGCCGTGTTCCCGAGCTGGGAGCGAATCTCTTCGACCTTGGTTTGGAGCATCTCGAAGATCTCGCTCTCGCGGGTATCGTCGAAGAGGAAGTTCCAGACCTTGACTTCCTCCTCCTGTCCGTAGCGGTGAATGCGTCCGATCCGCTGCTCGAGCCGGTTCGGGTTCCACGGAAGCTCGTAGTTGGCCATAATGTGGCAGCTGTGCTGGAGGTCAATCCCCTCGCTCGCTGCGTCGGTCGCGAACAGGAGTCGCGACTGGCCGTGATTGAACTCATCTTCGATCCGCGCCCGTTCATCCTTGTCCACGTCGCCGTGAATCACGAGAATCTCGTCGGCCCACGGCTCGTCCTGCACGAACTCGAGGAGGTAGTCGAGCGTATCTCGGTACTCAGTGAATAACAGAAGTTTCTCGTCCGGTTGTTCCTCGAGGAGTTGGGAGATGAACCGTCTGACCTTCTGGGCCTTGGAGTCGACCGGCAAATCCTCCGCCAGCGAGACGAGGTCGCGGAGTGTGTCGATCTCCTCTTGGAGCTGTTCGTCGGTGCTGGTGACGGTCAGGCCAGCGATCTCGTCTTCCGCGTGTTGCTTGTCGTCCTCGTCTAAATCCTCACCATCGAGGTAGGCTCGTGCTTCCTCGGAAAGACCATCCGTTTCCGCCTCTTCGTCGAGGAGGTCGTCCAGCCGTCGACGGAGCGTCGCATGAATCGCACCGACGCTACTCACCAGCCGTTTCTGCATGAGGGCCATCGCGAATCCGACCGCAGGCTCGTTCAACTTCTCCGAACGGTTGTAGACGTTTTTGACGTAATCGGTGACCGCCCGGTAGAACTGCCGCTCATCGTGCGTCATCGAGACCGATACCGAGTTGACCTCTCGGTCTGGGAAGACGCGTTCACCATCCTCGTTGTAGATGTCCGTCTTCCCCCGACGGATCATCACGCGGTTGACTGTTTCCTGTGAGAGATCACGGTTCTCGGCGACGAGGAAGGGGTCGATGTACTCGACGAGTGAGCGGAACGCCTCACCCTTCCCGTCATGTGGCGTCGCGCTGAGAAGCAGCAACGAGTCGGAGTTCCCCGTGACGGTATCGACCGTCTTTGCCGTCTTGCTCGGCGAGTCACCTCGCTTGGCGGCCTTGTGTGCCTCGTCGACCACGACGACGTCCCAGAACGCGTCCCGAAGCGCAGGCCGGAACTCGTCCTGTCGCAGAAACGCCATACTGGTGACGAGCTGTTGTTGGTCTTGGTTCCAGATGTTGGCCTCCTCGCCAAGTCGCCGACGCTCACCTTCGACCCACGCCCGGTCTGCGACGGTGAGATCAACGTCGAAGAAACGATCCATATCCCGGATCCACTTCTTCTGCAGGTGTGCAGGAACGACGAACAGGACGCGGTCGGCGCGATTCCGGGCGGCGAGTTCTTTGAGGATGAGTCCCGCCTCTATCGTTTTCCCGAGCCCGACATCGTCTCCGATGAGCGCCCGCTGACGGAGTTTCTGCATTACCCAGTTCACGGCGTCGAGTTGGTAGGGCTCCAGTCGAACAAGCGAGTTCGAGATGCTCAAGAGTTGTCCCTGTTCGTGGGCGAGTTTGAGTTTCGTCGCTTGCGTGTGGAGATCGAACCACTGCGCGGAGACCGAATTGTGATCAGGATGGAGGGAGTCAATTTGCTGATCGGGAATTCTCTCAAGGCCACTCTGAGCAGGTTTGACGTCGATGTCGTCGAGACAGACCGTCTTGACACCCTCTCCTTCGAGATACGCTCGAAGGTATTCGATGTCACCCACAGTCCGAGTCCGAATAACCTCCGCAGGAGTACCGTTGAGAATCACCCGCTGGCCGGGAGAAAATTGTGGAGATCCCGTCATTAACTGATACTGATGGCAACGGTTGACGCCGTCTTGAATGTTGATGAGTCGCGGTCTCCAGCTTCCATCGATACCGACCTGTAATGGGTTCCTGCTGGAGCCTATTCCTGTCGTAGATTTATGTCAGTTCGTTCTAACCGTTGTGTAATGGCGACAGTCGGCGAACTGGAAGAGCGGTTTCGTGAACTCCGAACCTCACTCGAGGCCCTACCAGACGTGTCCGAGCCGCCAAAGTCGACGCTTCGAATTCTCGGATCAGTGAGATCGGAGCAGACGTGGAATACGCTCTTGGCGTATTTCCTTGACCCCGATCAGCCACACGGCTTCGGCATCGACCTTCTGACGAGTTTCTTGGACAGGGTACAACAGGAGGCTGATCCCTCATTCGAGTACTACCATCGTCATCTCGAGAATATCGAGGTCGAGACCGAAGTCACGTCGCCCAACAATAATCGCCCCGACGTTGTACTCCGCGTTCCGGGGGACTGGTTCCTCTGCCTAGAATCAAAGATCGACTCGACGGAGGGCAACCAACAAACCACCCGATACGTCGAAGACACACATCTCGGAAGCGAGGAGAAAGCGACGTACTCCGACGACGGACACCACTACGTATTCCTCTCGAAAAAGTACGCACCAGACTCCAACGCGGGCGAGTTCCGTGACCTGTATTGGCGGCACGTCGTCGAGAGTTTCAAGACGGTACTCGAGCGCTCACACGGCCGCTATCCGGAACGGAGCGTCAGCCAACTGCGGGAGTTCTTGTCCACGATAACTCAAGTGACCAATATGGAAGACGACGACTTCGCGGAGATACAGAAGGAGAAAGTCCAGTTGCTCGGGGAGTATCGAGACGACATCGACACGCTGCTCGCTGCCGCGGAATCTCTTCGAGAGCGGGCAATCGAGGACTGGCCGGAACTGTTCAAAAGCCACGTGGCCGAGGAGCTATGGACGGACGAGTGGCACACCCGTCCGGATCACGGGAAGTGGGGCTGTTTGTTCAAAGACGGCTGGTACCTCGATGACGACAATCTCGAACCCACGATAGATCACACAGACACTCACGGCCAGACCGGGTTCCGATTGCACTTTGTCCACCTCATTCGAAACGAGGAGTCGTTCAGCCGCGGAAAACTCACGTTCATACTCCGTACTCCGACGAGAGTTGACTTACGGGACGAGTTCAACCGCCTCTACAACACTGATCGGTGGCAAGATCGCCTTGTTCCGATCCTCGATGATACCGGAATCACGAACAAGGGACAAAAGAAGGACTATACGCAGAAAACGTATGATGTCGACCAGTCCAACCTCCCAGAGAGTTACTTTGAGACACTCGCAACAGCATTCGCGGAACATCAACCTCTCGCGGATGTCGTCGACGAGATCGTTATCGAGGCCACAGAGAACGTCCGCGAGGACTGAGCGCGTACTGGTTACCGACGCTAGCGGTGTTAGCCTTGTGTGATGCTGATGAAGTCGAGGACGAACTCTTGTGGCAAGAGTCCACCGTGATAGAACCGTGCGTCACCGAGCCCCTGCTTTTTGAACCGCTTGAGTGGGTTCGCAAGGACGCTGACGTTGGCGTCGAGATACCCCAGCCGGGTACTGGAGTCGAGTAGCACGCCGGGAGAGTCCTCGTCCACATCCTCACCGGCAATCCATCGCCGGCCGGAGTCGGACGTTTCCATCGGCCGCGAAATCTTCTCCGGCGACGCATTGTCCGGGAGCAGGACGAACCCGTGATCAGTCAGCACGTAGGCCTGATCCCACTCTCCCTGTTCGAGTTTCGTGCCGATGAACTCTGCGAGCGAGTCGACGCGTCGGGCGAGCATCGCCTCGAGGTCGCTGAGTTCCTTCTCACCGATGTCGTCGATGTCGTTCTTGAAGTAGGCGACACGCGTCGACTGCCAGCCGTCGTCCTCTTCGCGAGTGACTGTCCAGCCGTCGCCGTTCAACAGCGACTCGCGGCGGTTGGTCGTCACGCGACGGTTGTTTCGGAGGGGCTGTAACTCGCCATCGACCAGCGAGACATCGAACATCTGGATCTCTCCCGGTGTGAGCGCAGCCTTCCCGAACTCAGTCTCCGAGGGAAGCGTTCCGAGCCAGACGTCTTCATCGACGGCGAACTCGGGTGCGTCGGTCGGGAGCGTCGCCACGTAGTCGCGCAACTCGTCCGCGAGTCGGCGGGCAAGATCGAGTCGGAGCGCGTCGATGACGAACAGTGCGACCGTCTGACCGCTCTCGAGACCTGCCGACTCCTTGGTGAAGAACTGGTAAGAGTGATCCTCGTCGACGAACGGAGCGCCAGCCTCGACGGTTTCGGTGACGAGATCGCCGAGGTCTTCGAGATACTCGATGTATTCCGACTGGAGCCGTGTGCGGAGATCGTCGAGCGCAGCGGTCGCGGGGTGATCGTCGGGAAGGTTGGACTCGGGTTCGCCGGCGACGACGAGGTTGAGTACCGCGTTGTCGATCTGCCACGTGCCGTCGTCCGGATCGGCGTACAACGAAACGACATCGTCGGTGGCGCTCTCGTCCCACGTTTCGAGCTGGTGCGCGAGTCGAGCGATGTCCGCGGCCTGTTCCCACGTTCGCGTCCACGGGCTGTCCGGGCCGTAGGCTCCTCGGTAGGTGCCGCGAAAGTCCTCGCTCCCGAGGAGGGCGTCATACCGCTCCTCGGCGCGCGTGAGGCACTCTTCGTAGTTGCCAGCATCGAAGGATGCGTTCCACTCCTCCCAGAGACGACGTTCGAGCGCACCGTCGACGATACAGTCTGCGAGTTCCCATGGGTCGTCGACATCCGCGATCACGTCGGGCCATATCGCCTCGCCGAGGTAGCGGTCGGCGAGAAGGTCAGACGAGGTGGTGTTGTTCAACAGTGACTTGAGTTCGGGGAGGTCGTGAGCGCCGGCCGTTTCGGCTCGGAACTCGATTGGGAAGCGTTCGGCGTCGGCGCCAGCGTGGATCAGCCACTCGGCGACGGCCCACCGATGCGTCGCCGCGACGATCCCCACTGGTTCGTCTTCGTTGGCGACGGCGTTGACGCCCTCGCTGGTGAGCAAGTCCTGCATCTGCTCGATAGTGTTGGGTCTGTCGTTGATGTCACCCCAGCCGTTCTCCAGCACGAACGCGACCGGGTCAGTGTAGCCGCCAGTGACGATCTGCGTGCGGAGCTGTTCAAGCGTCGGGAGCTGTCCGCCAGTGAGTTGGTCGTGGAGAATCCGTACGATCTCACGGCGCTTTTCGGGATCATCCGCCTGTGTTGCGGTTTTCAGCTCCCACGCATCGAGTTGCCCACGCCCAAACGCGTGGACGGTGAGGTCTTCGATGCTCATCTCCACCTCGCCGCCTGTGTGTTCGATGTCGCGGAACCAGTCGTAGTCTCCCTCGGCGTCTTCGGGTTCCTTGACGTGCGGGACGTACCAGACCTGTTCGCCGCCGACTGGATCGGCACGGAGTTCCAGCGGCGTTTCCTCAGCGACCTTCAAGTGAACGCCGAGTTCGTCGCAGGCCTGCTCGATGATGTCCTCGAGGTAGTTCCCGTCGTCCCACCAGAGAACGATCGGGTCGGACGACTCGGCGCGGTCGAACTCGCTTCGGATTGTGTCTTTCGCGGCGTCGGGGAGGGTCTGCTTCGCTTGCATAGATCAGAGCACCTTGTCCTCGACTACCTCCGGAACGATGTCCTTCTCCGCGAGCGGCGTGATGTTGATCGCGACGCCGTGCTTGTGGACAGGCTGGTAACCGGCTGTCGTGATCTCCGATAGCGCACGATCCGACCAGTCCGAGGGAATCTGCTTATCCACCGTCTGACAGCGGTCATCGATCTCCTCAGCGAGCGCCTTGAACTCCGCTAGCGGTGGTAACTCGTCCACGACGTCGACGTCTTCATCATCCGCAATCTGTTGGAGGTACTCGTCGTCGATGACTGACGCGTCGTCCACTCCAGTTGCGAGTGAGGCAAGCATCCATTCCTCATCAGTCAGATTCTCAAAGGGCACCCCGTCTTCGTTCAAGAGGTCAGCACCCTCGCGCTCGAAGTAGTATGTCATGAAAAGGATGCCTGTACTGGAGTAGTGATCCGTGCCCTTGAGTCGCCAGTTGAAGTAGTCGAAGAGGTCGGCGAGATGGGCTTCGACGGGTTCGTCGCTTGGCTTGGCGTACTCCTCGCAGGCGTGTTCGAGTTCGTTGAGCGCACCCAACCACTCGTTGCGCCATTCGTCGATGGCATCCCAGAAGTTGTCCGAGAAGGTGTCTTGGAACCACTCTTCACCATTACGCTCTCGAAGTTCGGTGAGCGTCTCGATGCGATCGGCTGTCTCCTCGCGGAACGTGGCCACCTTCGGTGCGAGTTCTTCGACGAGTCCACGGTCATCCTCGTCGAAGTCGCGCTCGCTCGTGCTGCCGAGTTCCTGCATCACTTCTTCGAGTTCGGCGATCTGTTCGAGGGCGCTGGAGCAGAACTCGAACTCCTCAGTGGCTTCGGCCCGCTCGCTGGTCGAGAGCGACTCGTCGTTTTGCCGTCGGTTCGCAGCCGATCGGCGCTCGCGGAGTTCGGCCTTCCGCGGCTCAAGGTACTTGTTGCTCAGTCGGTCGAAGAGGCCGGCATCAAGCTGGTGGAAGTCGACAAAGCACGCGAACCCTTCCCCCTTTGCATCGGCAAGAAGGCGTTTCGTACTGATCTTCCAGAGAACCGGTGTATGCTCCATCGTGTCGACATGGTATTCAAACAGGTCATCATTGATGAACGAACGGAGATTTGGATAGTTCTCCTCGGCGGCAGTCTCAGTACCGAGCATCTCGTCGACCTCAACAAGTCGATCTTCCGCATATTCGCCATATGTATTCTGGAACTGTGTAACGATATGTTCAAGCAGGGTTTTTTCCCCGTTTGTACTCTCGATTGGAACGATCCCGTCGTTTACCTCCTGAAGAACCTTTAATGCAAAGTGATGTACAAGCTGCTTTACCTTCTCATCGGCATGCTCTGGCACCCCAGTAATAGTATTGGGGTCAGCTACCTCTCGATCCTCGGGATCTTCTGCTGTTCGGAGGAAAATTTCAGTGTAGATGTCATCACGAGTTTCCTCAGAGATGCCAAGTTCATTATAGATGGTATTATCTATCTGGTCTGCGAGATTTTCAAGACGATGGCGGCGTTTGAGGTCTCGCTTTTCGCTTTCACGAACAAGATCTGAAATCGATTGATCGTAGGAAAGAGATGGTGTGTCTACATCTAATAGACTAGTTATCTCATCTATGTGCGGGTGCTGATAGAGGAATTCGCGATCAGAGCTTGGGAGAAGATCAGGGCCGCGATAGAACGGACTAGTAGGGTCGTTTGACCTTTGTTGGATCTTGATTTTATACTGTTCTTTAGATAGATCTTCTAACCCTTCCAATTCATCTACTTTATCAGGCCATGGTAAACTCCCTATATCTCCAGCGTTCCATGTCCGTTCTGTTGTTTGCGACAGCATCAAGCAGTGATACAAATTCGAATTTATTACGGCCATTAGTTTCCAGAGAGACATCTCCTCCAAGGGGAATAACATGAAACCTACGTTACTAAACAATCCGCCCGGGAAGTATCCGAACCGACGGCCCGTTCTTTTTATATAATTCCAAGTGAGGCCCGGTTTCCCGTACATTTCCTCATTACGGGTTCTGATACTTTTTCCAGAACGTTTCAGTATTGTTCCATTCTCTCCCCATTCAACAGTCTCGACCACTTTGGGAGTTAACCAAACGTTTTCTCCTCCCTTCGAAATCGGTATATAGGTTCTGAAGTCCTCAACCTCCCAGTGGAAGCGAGAAAATCTCGCGTCATTCGATGTCTGCAGTCCCGGAATTGCGGTGCAAATTGAGGTTCCATCGATACCTGCTTGTTTAGCATCAATCTTTGATTCAGTTTTATGGAGATTACGGACTTCTCGAGGAATTGAATAGCAAATTGGGTTTCGAGGGACGATCGAAAATTCATCCAGATCAACATTGAAAATACGCTTCACGCTCCCCTCGGTCTCGGATAATATCTCTAGGAATTTCTCCTCTTTTTCTTTCGGTTCTATATCATGAAGCCGAAGGAACGTCCCATCTCGATCTGAAGAGGATGTGCCAGTTTGGATGACAGTCCCTACAGTACCTACTGTGGCATTGTCAAGAATCCCATAACCAAATTCAGCTAAGAAATCAAACTCCCCCTTTTCCCCAATGAAATCCTCCCTAAAGTCGCGAAATCTTTGTCGAAACATAAAGCTCCAAGGAACTAACATCCCGATTCTTCCGTTTTGCTTTGTGATTCCGTCACAGACTTCGAAGAAGTTCAGATAATACTCAGCAGTATATTCATATCGCGTCTCTACATAGTCCTGTACTACATCAGGCATTCTATTCTTTGATCCATATGGTGGATTCATTAGTGATACATCATAATCAAGGGATAGAATTTCCAACAATCTAATGAAGCTTTTGAGATCTTGAGCTAAGAAGGAATCTTCTTCCTGATACTCAGATATTGAATCTTGGAGGGATTGGAGAAAATCAGACAAAGAATGATCAATATCAAACGATTCGTTCAATGTGAGTTGTTTCCCCCCTTCAAATTGTTCTGCGAGAGTTCCACGTACATCAAGGAGGCTACCTAAACCATGTATATCCTCGAAAGCTTCCAAAACAGTATGTAGTGCTTCACGCACCTTTGGCTGTTCTCCAGCCACATCTTCAAAGACCTCTTCCGCAGACTCAATATCCGCAATCTTAGAGTCGGCACAAACAATTCCCATTTGAGGGACTTGAAAATTGTCCTTACCTTCTGCTTCAGAACGTGTACGAGCCTTCAAATAAAGGCTAAATGAGGTAAGTTGACATGCGCGAAGATCTAAGTCAACTCCATAGAGGTTATATCGGAGGATTTTCTCCGGTATCTTCGAAAAGTCCATTTCTGGCCGTTCCGTTCGCCATATCCGCTCCAAAATATCAAATGCATAGAGAAGAAAGTGACCGCTCCCACAGGCCGGGTCAATAACACGGATGTCTTTTGGGCTGTCGAACTCCGGGGGTTCGCCTTCTTCTTCAGACGGAACGAGATAGGTGCAGAAATCGGCTATGTTCGGGGATTCGTCGGGGGAAAGTGTTCGATTCTTGCGCTCGTCAAGGGTCAACGAGTCCTGTGTATCGATGACATCCTGTAACTCACCAGTATCCTCCAGATAGAGTTTGCCAAGCGAGTTATCGGTGAGCATCCGCACGACCCAGTGCGGTGTGTAAAACTGATTAGCTGGAGGTACTTCTTCAGGTTCTAAGCCTTCATAATTACCTTTTCTACGTAAATCCTCTAATAAATCGACATTGTAATACTCGTAGACCCAACCCAGAACATCATCAGCTCGCCATACTTCGTCGGGTACCTCATCGAGCATCTCACAGAGATCCTCGAAGGTGTCGTCGTCAGGGTCGATCTGGCTATAGGCCGTAGAACGGTCGAAGAGAATATCGATCTCCTCAGCGAGATCGTCGCAGGCGTTCCGATAGGCTTCGAGAACGGCTTCCTCTTCGAGCATGAACTCCTCGGTGACCAGCCGGTCTGCGGCCGGCGTCAGGCCGTCGTCGCGGAAGGCCGTGACCTCGTCATCGATGAAGTCTCGAACCTCCATGCAGCGGAGCGCAGCCAGCCGATTGACGATCGTGTAGCCGACGCTCGTGATGTACTGTTCGTAGCCATCATCCCAATCGTTCCCATCGACGGCTTCGAGTTCGATAGCCTCGACGAGGTCTTCCTGCTCCTCGCTCAGGGACGCGTCGTCGCCCGGCTTCTCGTCGAGACCGTGTTCGTCCTCGAGCTGGTAGCGAACGTTCGCCTCGACGCGGTCGCGCATCTCGGTGACGATGTCTTCGAGATGCTCACGCTCCTCCTTGTCGAGCTGGGCCTTCCGGGGTTGGGTAGATTGTCCGTCCATACGAAACTCAGTGATGTTTCAAGCAGAGCCATTGAGGTGTCTTGAAGATTGTCCATATACTCTCGGACGGCGGCCGGGTCAGTATCCATGATGTTCTCCGGAAAGTGGATACAAAACTGACTTTGACCTCCGAATAGAACATAGCGAACCTAATGGGGCGCATTCCGAGCTGGGCAAAGATCGTCCTGTTCCTGAGCTCCTATAGCCCGCTCTTCGCTATCGTCGCTCTCCGCGCCCACGATTCGACCCACTCGGTTTTCGGGTACCAACTGGAGCCCGTCGGAATCGGGCCTGTTGAGTTATCCTATCTTTCGCTCAGTTTCTCGGTTCTCACCGTAATTAGCGTCGTCTTCTTGGCTCTGATGATACGGATGAACCGCACGAGACAGGGCCAGTTGAGCGAAATCGAGCACTACCGAAATCGGTCAGATATGTTCACAGAGTACCTCTTGGTCTACATCTTCCCGTTCATCGTGTTTGAGTTCTCGAATATATACGATGTAGCGGCGTTTCTCGTGCTATTTATCACGGTCGCTGCGATCGTGATCCGCTCTAACCGGTTGTTCGTCAATCCGGTTCTGATCGGCTTCCGTTACCGCGTCTACGAAATCGAAACTGAGCACGACAGACGAATCCTCCTCACCAAGCAGGAACTCGATGGGAATGATATGACACTCAATACAGCAAGAATAAGTAGTGATGTCTATATCACCACAAGATAATGAGTTCAGCGAGCCGGGGTGACGCTCGAAACCACTTCGACGAACTGGTCGCATTCCTCCAGCGGATCGAGGACATCGATACCAGCGAACTTGGGATCGACCTACTGCTGGCTCGTCTGGACGGGGAAAGCGCCGAAGACTATGACTACACCTTTGACCGCATCTCGCTAGATCAAGAACTCCCCGAGGATCTGGAGAATCTGGTGCGCGAGAAGGTCGAACACAAGCAATCTGTGCTCGAAAGCGACAAGATTCGGTTTTCGGATTACGGCATCGAAAACCGAGATCGCGACCAGACTTTCGTTCAGTATGAACCCACGGAGAACATCCCTCAGTTCGATAACTTCGAACGCCTGCTGGAGGGACAGCGGTTTAGTCACACGACATATACGGAGCCGCCGAAACCCGAATTCCAAGCGATCCGTATTCGAGATGCCGACAACGACCAGATGGCGATTGCCTTTCTAAACTACAGTCGGCGCCAGATTATGGGTCGAACGTCTCGTACTCGTATGCTGGTCGGAAGCGAGAAACACAGGAAGGTGGATGACTCGCTAATCTCGATCCCCGACCGCGTGGATTCTATCTACTACGATGGGATGATGTACATTTTCGACCAGTCCCGGTTCGAGAAGGTATTCGATTATCTCGCAGAATATGAGCGGTGCGCAGACGACGTCTTAGACCGGATCGAGGAGACGGATATTCCGTTCCACGACTTTGATATGTTCAAGGATGCGGTTTACGGGAACAACCGTGTGCTGAGACTGATGTACAAGGTACATGAACGCGGCGTGTACGAGGATATGGATTTAGACGACGCGACGTATATCCGCGACAACTTCGATACTGACGTGAAGTTCGAGGAGAACGGTGACGGAGAGATGTCCATCAAGATGGACGACAAGCGAGATGTTTGGGCTGTTCTCCGCTTCTTCAACGACGATCACCTCGACTCGCCGCTTACGAATGAGCAGTATATCTCGCTCTCAAAGCAAGATGCTGGATAGGCTCACCCAGTAGTCTCGCCGAGTATCTCCCGAGTCTGAGATTCAAGCGCGTCGAAATCGACCTCCTGATTCGGGTTACAGGTAATTCTCACCCCCCTCCGACCATTTCCTCGCATATCGTCTTTCACCTCAACTGACTCAACATCAATTTCGAGTGCATCCGCAATCTTTCCAGCATCTAACGAAACAGTATCAACGTCGTATAGTTCGATGTGGAACTGTGTCCGTTGCGTCCAGATCGAAATACGACGCTTTCGGCCCTTGTTGAAAGCAACGTAGAGCTTTTGCCCCCACTCCGGCCCATTCAGGGACTCCAGTTCCTGCAGCGCAGCTATGACATCTTTCAGCAGATCCGCTGTCTGTTCGTTGGAACGCTCGTTGAGGTGCCAACTCTGTCCGTCCTCTTTCCATGGCTCGTCAGAGGTATCAGGACTTACGTCCGTTACCGTGTGTTCCGGTATCGGGATCGTTTGCTCTGCATCGAGATACAGCCGGTCGCCGTCCTTGAGGAGCTGAAACTCGATGACTGAGATGTCGATCGACCTGTCGCTGAGCCACCGGAGCACGATGTCTAGCCGCTCGCGGACGGATTCCCCGACAAAAACGATCCGCTGATCCTGATTGAGCGTGTAGTCCTCGTTGCAGAACTCGTCGAGTACCTCGGTAAACGTGGTTTCCTCCTCGTAGAGCGTCTTCCCCCACGTCGTGGACTTGAATTTCTCGAACTGGTCGCGGAGCTTGGAGTAATCCCAGTGCGAAGTGTAGGCGGCGTACTTGAGCCCCTGAAAATCGACTTTTGGCTTCAACGCGCCTCGCTTGAGTTCGATGGCGACGACGTTGGCGTCTCGGTCGATAGCGAGGAGATCGATGCCATCGCCAATCTGCTTCACGGAGACCTCCCGACCGATGAGCCGAAAGTCCTCTCCAAGGATGCTTTCGGGGCTGTTGATGATCCACTCTCGGAGGTCGTCCTCACGAAAACCCTCATCCTTCAGGGAGACCGTCTCTAATGTGGAAACGTTTTCTTCATCTCCAACTCTAAGCATGATGTCGAAATAGTATCACAGACGCATGATAATCCTTTGGAGCCATCAGTAAGCGATGGGCGCTGGACGCACGTTGCAGATTCAAATGGGGTAGACTACGAGGGTATATTCAACGTGGAATCAGATAACGGGCGTTCACCGCGATTTAACAACTCTCGACCGAAAGTAGCCGACAATGAAGGGGATTCTTAGCTCGGTCATCGGGCTTCCAGCTCGGATAGGGGTCTCGGCACGAGCAGCCCTCTATCAAAGCGAGGCCGAATTGAACGACGAGGCGACATCCTGCCTCCCCGACTCCAAAGAATTGCGCACCATCAGCGAAGTCGACATCTGCGTCCGGACGAGAGCATCGCATTCGGGGTTGAGCGAGTTCTATTCGAGACAGGCCTTAGCCTCGATCTGCGTGGAACTGGTCGAAGAAGCACCTCCATACGACATCGTTCGCCTGCAGCGCCAGCTACGAGAGTCGGATATTCCGGTCGTACAGGTTTTTGGAGACATATTGGTTTCCCGAGGAAACCTCGGAATGAACGAGAAACTCCTGTTTTCTGGTCGTGACAACTCCTCGTTTGAGGTCTTGATAGAGTTAGGGTCTGACGTAGGTGATGTCGAGCGGTGGGTTCGTGATCTCGATTCGGAGCTATTTGAGCATCTTCGTGCCGTGGAAAACGACGTCGACGAGGGGAACAATCGCGAAAGGTACGATCACGGCGAGCGAATCGCTACGAGCATCACAGCACACCTCGAGAGAGTGTCTTGGAGTACGTCCCTCGACCAACTTCTAACGCAAGTCGAGGAGGAAACAGATGTTGTGACCGTATTCCGGCGTTACGAGCCCGACTGGTACCTCGAACGCGTAGGGGGATCAGATCACTCCGACACGACGGTTCTGACTGTAAGCCACCGCTATCGTATTGACGATGGATGGCACGATGGTGCGGGGACTCACGAGGAAGAGTTCACTGAAACAGAGGCTGCACTTCGGTGGCTAAGTGAGTTCCGCGATGACCCACCGGATTGTCTCGATATACGATAGGCCAACCTCGTTCTCACAGATTGATTTTGGACAAGTACGTCGTTTTCGAACGTGATGATGTTCCTGTATTGCGTAGTTACGAAATGAACGTAAATGAGTTCGGTATCTTGCAACAGCAGGTTGTCAGTCGAGCGGTTCGATCATCATAACAGAGCCATCTGGTAGTTCATCCATGGTTTCCTGAATCCGCCGCAACTGCTCATCCACACCGTCAAGCAACTGTTCGGCTTCTTCGATCAATTCACCCACGCGTTCCTCACTCGGCGAGCTGGTTCCCTCCACTGCATCGACAACCTCTTGCGTGAGAACGTGACTGGGATATTCTGACTGTAGCTCGCCGGCGAGTTCTTTAAGCCGCTTATCGATCTTGAAGGGGTTCTCTGCCTCGTCAAGGAGTTGTTCCACCTCGTTGACGCTCGGTGGCTGCGACCGACTGAGCATTTCGTTCACATTGGTCGTGGTCGGATGGTTCGGATATTCCTCCTCAAGTCGTCTCGACGCATCGCGAAGTCGCGACCAGAGCGATGCCTCGCTGCCGGATGCCTCGAGGAGTCGCCGTGCCCGTTCGTATCGCTTGGCCTGCTGGACGACCGTCGGATCGACGAGAGCTACCTCCGAGAACGAGTCACCGTTCCACGCCGTCTCGAAGAGATCGTAGAGATCATCGATGGTCACACCGTCGAATTCGACGGCAACGCGGTCGGCAGTTTCCTTGCTGCTCCCATCGTGGGTGGAGAGCCACGTCGCGAGACTGGAAACCACGCTCTCGGGCTCTTCGTCCGTCGGCGGTTCCCCCGTGATGCGTTCGTACTGCTTACGAACAACGGTTCGTCTGTGAGCGTCGGCTTCGTTGATCTTTGCTCGAAGCCGGTCGGCATCAGGTACCTCGTCTCCGCCGACGATTGCTTGCATCTCTTTTGTGATGTTTTCACCGTGGTAAAGCCGGTTCATCTCTGCCGCCCGCTGGCTGAAACGCTCCCAGAGGGAGTCGCCATCTTCGCTCAGTCGGAACAGCTCTTTTGCCCGAGCGAACCGCTCGGACTGCCGTTCGATCTCGTTGGATGCGAAATCATCTGTTTCGAGAGACGCACCACCGAGTGCAGGCTGGAGAGCGGTTTCAAGATCGTCCAGCGAAGCGTCTTCACCGAACTCTCTGCTGACGCCTCGCAAGACGCGTTTCACCAACACGCTATTCTCGTCCACCCATCCAGCTAACTCAGCGAGCCACGCGTCGGGATCGGTACCGTCTGACTCCTCGCCAATCAGCGTCTCGACAGTCTCCCGGATCTGGTCAGGATCAATACCGTCCAGTGACTCAAAGCGAATCTGTACGTCAGTAAGGTTCGTCTTGTTTCTGACCGCTCGCCCGATTTCGTCAGGTTCGGTAATGTACTCGTCGTCTCGCCGTAGCGCGATTTTGTTAGCCGTTGCAAGCGTGATCAGCAGTGCCGAAATCGATTCCTGCGGTGTCCCACGATACGTGCCTCCGCGCTGGACGGTCTGAGTAAGCAAGTCTTCGGCACGAAGCGACTGGGTGTTCTCGTGCTCGTTAAGGAATTCCTGACACCGGCCGTCGGCGAGTTCCGCTCGGTCGGTATCCACACCGAGTCTAACGGCATCCTCGCTCGAGAGCGGCCAGTCGTCGACACCGCGGAAGAACCGCGCCATCTGCTTGGCGTCCTCGACTTCCGTGATTCCGTTGGTCAGGACGAAGCGCGTCTCGCTGAACACGGACTTGACTTGCGTTTCCACGACCTGTTCGAACACGTCCCCGTATCGTCCTCTCGTCCCGCCTGTTCGGACGTAGACGTCCGCGTCCTCGAGTTCCTCACGAATTGTCGACTCGAGTGCCCGCTGTTCGTCGCGGTGGTCGGACTCCAAGTCCGGATACGTTTCCGTCTCCTCTGACAGCACTTCCTGCATACCCATCACGTCCCGCAGGCGGTCGACCGTCGATCCCTGTAGCTCGACGGCGACGAGGACATGTTCGCCCCCGTCCCGTCCTTCGTTCGTCGACTGCCATGCATCGACCTGATCGCTAACCTCCTCGTCGCGGCCCGCGACCAGCCGCACACGAACGGCGTCAAACTCCGGCGTCGGTGCTTGCTCGATAGGGTCGAGAACAGAGTAGCCGAAACGGAGCGGGACTTTGCGCTCACCCTCGAAATCGACTTCGTGTCGACTGCCCTCTGAGAGCAGGAGGTCGCTTCCCTCTCGAAGGGAGTTCTCCAACTTGGCCGAAAGTCGATGTGACGGGATCTGCTGTGCGCGAGTCTTCGCCCGCGTCAAGATGTCTTCCTGTTCTTCGGAGACCAGCAGGTACTCCTCGTCACCGCGATCGTTCGTCTCCGTCAGCACCTTCCGATCCTTGAGGAGGTCGGTCAGCGCCGATTTGACATCGTCCCGGACGGATTCGAATGACTCGTCGGTTGACTTGACCATCAGCCGGGCAAGATTCACCGGCGTCGACGGCACCTCGGAACGAACCTGATTCAGCAAGTACAGCGCCTTTGCAACGCGGACAGAGAACGCGTCCTCGTCGCCGCCGGCCGAGGGAATGAGTTTGTTCTCGACCATCTCCTGCACCCATAGCGGAATGTAGGTCGTCTCTTCGACCAGTAGATCGTACAACTCGTCCCACGTGACGAGGGCACCAACCTGCTTGTCGCCCCACTCGAACCGTGTGAACAGCGACCGGACGAGGATGAGCAACGCCCGGCCCTGAACGTACTCTTCTTCGGTCACGCGTCCCCGCGGCATCAGTTGTTGAATCACTGTACGGAGCAACCCGAGATCGTACTCGCGGAACGGGTACGACTCGACCGCGTCGGGGTCAGCACCAGCAATATCGGAGTATGCATCGAGCGTCAGGTCGGACATCTCCCGAAGTGCAGACTCAACGTCCTGTCCACCATCGGTGTCTTTCTGCAGCCACCGTTTCCGGACGATGATTTCGGTGTCGGCGCCCTCGAGTGGTTCTTGAGCTCCGTACCACGGCTGATCTGTGACTTCGGTATCTTCGAACTCGCCGTGAATACGCTCGATCGGATACTGTCCAGTCCCGATGACTGGCGGATTAGGCCCGACGCCCAGTTCCGTCAGGGCTTCCATCGTCTCTTGGAACTCTCTATAACGATGTCGTCCATCGCCGATGAACAGCGCCACCTCGTCGAGCCCGATCAGCAACTCTGTCTCAGTCTCCGGCGTACTCAGCGACTCTTGAGCCGCTTCGATGCGATCGACGAGTTCGTCGGGATCGAACTCGTCGGGATCGACCTCTTCGATGGCGTCGTCGATCGACTCCTTGACCTCCTCTCGGGACGCGAACGGCGAGTCCTCGAGTGTCGGAACGACGTCGTAGAGCCAGCTTCGTAGCGAAGCCCGCTCGTCGTACACATCCTCGAACGTCTGGCCGTCATACTCGACTTCCTGTAGATGCTCCCAGCAGTCACCGTGGTTCATGTCGAGCTGCCACGCCCACTCAAGTAGCCAATTCGGGTCGGTGGGATACCCGAGTTCGCGACCGATTGCCTCGTAAATGAGGTAGGGGAGTGGCGGTTCCTGTGATGCGTCCCGGTTGAGGAGGTTCAGGAAGACGGGTTTCAGGCGGTCAACGTGAGAGTTAGCGACGCTCTGTCGGAACGACTGGAAGCCCGGCCATCTGTTCGCCAGCTCTTCGCCGAGATCGGCAAACTCCGATTCGGTGTCGGCAGCGAACCCGATGAGTTTCAGGAGGTGCGTCTTCCCCGACCCGAACGTCGCGGAGATGTAGAGGAAGCGCGGTTCCTCGTGTGGATACTTGTCGACGAGGTTCCCGAGCGTGGTGAGCACGTCGCGAGCGCTGTCGGTCTCGTAGAACTCGCGGACGTCGTTTTCGGCCTGCGCTCTGGCGTTGACCTTCTGGACTTCCTCGAGTTCGCGGGTCGGTGACTGCTGGAAGATGTCGTGAATGTGTGTGTCGCTCATTGGAGATGCACCCCCTCAACCCGGCCTTCGATCTGGTGGGCTGGGTAGTAGTTGCGCGATTCCTCGCCGAAGAAGCTCAGTTTCCCACCGACGATGTCTCCGGGGAACGGAATGCCGATCGTAGACTGGACGTTGCGGCGGTCGAGCTCGTCGAGGAGTTCTGACGCACGCGTGAACGGGTAGAGACTCCCGAGGTGCGTGAGGAGAACGACGTGTCGCTGCTGGGCTGGCGCCTCAATTTTCTCGACCATAACCGCGACGAGTTCCTCCGCTAATCGGTCTTGCATCGTTTCAGTGATCGTCGCTGGTTGGCTGCTCTCACCGAGATCGACCGCAAGTTCGAAAACATCGGTTTCGACGAACAGCTCGTCCAACCGGAGGACTTGAATGGTTCCATCGTCCGGGAAGTCCTTAGTACGATGCGGGTTCGCTGCCCACTCAGTGAGACGTTCGGCGACCCGTCGCTCGTACTTCGGCTGAACAGGGACGATCACGAACGGGTTTCGGATGCCGCGTCGCCCGTCAGCGAACTGTGCGAGCCGTTCTGTGAAGTCGTGGAAGGGACGTTTAGTCGTCATCGGATGATCACCCCCATCTCAGTCCGCTCGATACTGAGGTCATGGCGTTCGACGAGCCGTTCTAGCTCGGAGTCCAGCGATTCGCGATCCGACGGGAGAACTCCAATCGCCGTGATGTCTGTCGGAGACTGATCACCGACAAGTGTCCGTAACTCCTCGAATGTATCTCGTAACTCCTCGACATCGCTGCCGGCAACCACAGCAAGAGGTTCGCTGTCGAGCAGTGCGTTCGTCGCGCGAATGAAGTCGTCAGCCTTGGCGTTGGTCGTTCCGCCAGTCACCGTCGACACCGCGTTCGAGACATCTTCGTACCACGATGCGGCCCGGTGGAGCGGTGTGATGTATTTGCTCTCGAAGGCCGGCCGAACGTTCGATCCAAACTCGCTTGCGGGCTGAATCCACGAATGCTCCTGTAACTCGTCAACGAACACATCGACATCGGTTTCCTCTTGGAACGAGTCCCACGCGGTCTCGATTGCGTCATCGAGCGCTGGCGAGGCGGTTTGGGCGTCGTTGAACCGATCCCAGCCGTCGTGTGTCCACCATTCACCCTCGTAGCCATCGATACTCTCGCGGAGCGTCTGGCTAGCCGTTTCACACTCCTCGGTCAGCCAGTCGTACGACTGCTGGGCGAGAGTCAGCTGCGCATCGATTTGTGTGAGCGCGGGAAGTCGCAAACTCCACACTTCCCCGGCGTCGTCGTACCACTCCTGAGCGTCGTTGGTTGCTTCGACGACATCCTCCCAGTCGGTGTCACGTGATTTGACGGCCTCTCTTCGGTCGGTCGCGCTCTGCTGCTCGGCTTCTAGCTCCTCGACGAACGACTCGAGGAGGTTGCGAACGGCTCGCGTTTGGATGTCAGTCTCGGCGACTAGCCTGACGTCCTCCACGAGACTACCGAGCCGACCGGCAAGCGTGTCGTTCGCGGACTGGAGCCTGACGATTCCGTCCGGTATAGTCTCCGTCGAGTCGATGAATCCTCCCTCTCGAAGAATCCCTCGTACGCCGCCGTTCCCTGCAATCTTGAGACGCGTCGTCGTCAGTTTGTTCAGGTCGATGACGATGTCGAGTTCGAGGGAGTCCCCTGTCTCGTCGACGGGCAGGAAGTCTCCCTTCCGGCAGAGGCCCCAGATAATCGCACACAGCGCGGGGCGAGCATCCTCGTAAATCGGCTTCTTCTTAGTGATCCCGTCGAGGAGCGTAGCCATCGCGAGGTTTCCACCGCGTTGCTTCAACTGCTGGCCGGTGAAGGCGCGCACGTTGTTCTGGATCGAGCCGCCGTGCGTTTCCGGGTCTTCTGTCGCGACATCGATCTGCTGAGCCCACGAAGGTAGTGGATCTTGTGCGGAGAGTCCTCGAAGTTCCTGCAAGTGCTCGTCGCTAACCTGCAGCATTACGGGATGGAAGTCGTCGGGATAGTTGACGTCGAGATACTCCTCAACTCCCGAGACCATGCCTCCGATCTGATCGCCGCGATCCTTGACATCGAACGTCCCGCTCTTGAGAGCCTCGACGAGTTTGCTTTGAACCCGAGCTGCGCGATCTGAAAGATCACGCTCTACGGACTGTGGGAGCGTGTGGTCTCCGACGGCATCTCTGAGTGACCACCACTCGATGAGACTATCTTGGAGATCGTCAAGCCCGTCTTGTCCGATCGTCCATTCGAGCAGATCACCATCGTAGTCGGTGTCTGCTGCAGTGGAAGAAATCCCCTCGACGGCGACCTCAACATCGAGCGCGTCCTCAGCATCGACCGTCGTATCGAGATCGATCCCGTCAATACTGAATTCGTAGCGAACCGGATACTGCTCACCGGTATCTCCGTACTCGGCCGATGTCGGAAGTGAGAGGTCACGTACGATGTCCTCCCAGAGATTCCTGTCCACGGCTTCGATAATGGACTGCCAGTCCGGGTTGTCGAGGTTCTGCTCGGAGGCTTCGATGATCTCGCGCTCTTCCGGATGAGTGAACGCGTACTTCGGCCCGGTCTCATCGTGCGTCGGACGGATATATTTCCGAAGTCGACCGAGAGAGTCTTCGACGCGGTTCTCCATCTGGAACTGAGTCGGGCCGTCAAGATCGCTCAACACGGCGACTGCGAGATTCCGCTCGGACATCGGAATGGTGTTTGGGATGTGTTGGAGGAGCAGCACGGCCTTCGCGACGTCCACGTCGATCTCCTCCAGTTCGCCTACCTCGTGTTGTTCTTCGATCTCGTCGATGACTGCCACGTCTTGTGGCGTAATGTCATCAAGTTCTGGCTCGATGAGGTCGTAGAAGTCGACCAGCGAAATGACGTGTGTCTCGTCGCCGGCCTCTATCCACTCTTGGAGGAGCCCGTGAACGAGGGCCAGAATCGCCCGCGCGGTTCCCGAGAAAATCGACTTCGCCGGATCGTGAGCTTCCTGCCGGAGGTTCGAGAGGATCTCGAGGAACAGCGGTGGCTGATACGGAAGGAACGGATAGAACTCGATGAGGCGCTCGCGATCGATGTCGTCGAGCGGTGGTTCGGTGTTCTGTTCGATGCCCGAGTACACGAGTAGCGTCTCGGGCTCGTTGCTGGTTCGTTCGAGGACGCGTTCCGTGTCTGCCCTTCCGGCTTCCGTCTTTTTGAGTAACCTTTGCGTCGATATTTCGCCGACGTGTCTGCTCGGAAGACCAAATCGGTGCGGGAACCGATCCTTGACGATACTGAAGTCGGCGCCGCGAGCCGCGAACTGCGGTTGGACATCCTCGATTTTGGCCTGTGCCGTTGCCACCAGTTGGATGTCGCCGTCACCGGTCTCGTCGACGCTCTCTGCGAGCGTCTGCAACTCCGTGAGTCGATCGAAATCCGTCCCGATGAAGAGACTGACCTCGTCGAGCAACAGTACGAGCTTGACCGGGCGGCCGAGTTCGTCTTCGCGATCGCTCCGTAACTGTTCGAGACGCTCGACCATCGCTTCAGGGTCGAGATCTGACGGCGTCAAGTCGTCCAAACCGTCCTCCGTGCCGGTCTCCTGCTCGAAGAGTGTGGGAAGAACGGCGTCGGCAAGAGCGTTGTACTGCTGAACGTCCGTCCAGTCGTACTTCTCGGGGCTGTCAACCGTACTCCGCAGTGCCGTTTGGGTGTTGGCAGTTCGGTCATCCCACGCGTCGGTCGTCCGGTACCAGTCCTCGAAGAATGCGACGTCGAGTTGCGACGAGAGCCCTCCCTCGGTGCCGGTGAGCCGTTCCGACGTGTGAGCGCTTCGGAGAACGATCTCGCTGAAGCTCAGCTTCTTCTGGCCCTGATGCTTCAGGAGGTTCACCGAAATCGGGATAACCTCGTATTCGTCGTGGATCGATGACCACGTGGACTCGAGCGCCTCCAACTCACGACCGTCGGTCAGCTGCTCCCAGACATCGTCTCGCTGTCGGAGCCATTCGCTATCCAGAAGCCCGCGAAGCACGCTGAGGAGGTGGCTCTTCCCGCTCCCATAGTATCCGTAGAGCCAGTAGTTCGCACCCGACCGCATATCCTCGGAACGACCGAGTAGACGTGAAAAGAAGTCGGATATGAAGTCCTTGGACTCCTCGGTCACGTGGTAGGTGTCGATCGATTCCAGCCGGTGATCGCGACCGTCATCCTCGCGGTCGATGCGGACGGACTCCTCGAAATCACTCCCGACATCGGCAGCGAACCAGTCTTCGTCTGTCATACTTCGCCCTCCCACGGTTCCGCCCAGTCGTATGTGTCATCGACCGGCTGGAGCCTCAGTTCACCGTGAATCCCGCTTGCTTCCCAGTTCGGATCGTCGCTCACACGTTCGGCTAAGGAGTCCCAGTACTGTTCCGGCTGGAAGAGACAGAGCCAGCCGATCGGCTGAGACAGCCAGTCATCGCCGTGGGTCTTCCACGAGTATCCTGACGCAATAAGTAGTGGAGTCGTTCCGAGATTGGGGATTTGTCCTTGAAGGGCCTGTTGTGTGTCGATAACGCCGATCTTTCGCATCACCGATCGGAGCCCTTCACCCCATCGACGCGTCGTGGATTCTGCATAGTCAAACTCACTCCCGTCGTCGTAGTGGAACTCGTTCAGGAGGCGCTCGACAGTATCCTGCTCGAAATCCAGTCCATCGACACCGGACTCCTGAAGCCGGTCGACGTACCGGTGGACAGCGTACTTCACAAGGGGGTCGTCCTCCAGTAAATAGAAGTACAACACCTGCGCTTTGTCGCGCACCGTCTCACATTGGTCTAGTACGGAGGGCAGTTGGACAATAGACGGAAGCTCGCTACCAGTGGTCTTGAACCGGGAACTGAGAGCGCGGTAGATTCCCTTTGAACTCCCACGTGTACTTCGCTCATCGAATCGTTCTTCGATCCACTTCTCTTCGACGACCGTCCAGTCCCGATGTTGGGCGTACAGCCGAGCGAGCGTCTCTGCTCTATCCACGAGAAGCCCGCATCTAGTGAGAGTCATCGACACCTCTTTGTGAGAAAATGTTGAGTCGAGCGACGGTAGGGAAGCACCCCTTCCGTCGGTGCGGAGAGTCATACTGTATCCCGAACCATCCGCACCACTTAGTTGATATGGATAAACGAATCGGAGAGGTCTGTTATCAGTTGCAGGAAGCTTCTGTCCTTCGAATTCTTACGGATTTGTCCGACGTTGTGACGAAGCAATTTTGAGTTCTTACCAACACATCTGTAAAAAATGTCTGATACGACTATGAGAAATATAAAAGATCTCGGCCCAGACAATCTCGAATCTCATCCGATCCTGGCGTCGACGACGATGGCCGCAAGGATCTCGAGACGCTCTCGGCGGAGATTACGGGGAGTGTCAAGATTCGTCTCAAACACGAATTTCACTTAGCCCACGAGCAGGTTGTACTGACCGAACTGCTTGGCTTCTGGTTGACGACGAGTTCAGGCTTCACATCACCGGTGGTCTGCGAACCGCCGAGCGGCAGTAACTCGCCCGACGAGTCCTCAAGACTAACTTCGGATTCGACGTTGCAGTGTGTCATAGAATACGATCACGCCCTCTACCTGACGATTATACAGCTCTCAATGCGTATGAGCCTGTAGTTTCGCCAGCCACCTATTTATTCAATACATATGCCATGGATAATATTTGTTGAGAACCATTATATGACACGGTCACTATATCAGTTGTTGGAACATCTCGTGATCTTCCACGAGTTCAGACTGCGCTGCTGGAGTGTCCGGCTTCGTCGGTCCGAATGACTCTGGTGAAACGGCCTGTTGCATCGCCTCGAGTTGTGATTGGAGTTGGCCGCTCGTCGATCGAATGAGTTCGTCGTCGGGCCACGAGTGGACCTCCAGCCCGTCGAATCGCCGCGCAACTTGCTGGACTGTGTTGAGCTGTTCGAGTGCGTATTCGACCCAGTATTGCCGATCGTCACGCATCCGTCGAAGTTCCCTCTCGACATCCTCGTAGCCGGCGTCGGAAGCCGCCTTGAGACATTGTTGGAAGTTCTTTCCACGAGGATTGATCGGCTCGTGGAAAACAACGATTTCACCCAGCGCTCGGAAGTAACTCAGCAACTCGTGAAAGTCGTCTTCATCCATCGTCGGGTATGTGGGTGACATTGAAACGAATACTGGAACATCAGCTTGCTGAAGACGATCGAGTGCCTCCCATCGTTTTATTGGCGGTGGTGCGTTCGGTTCGACCGCGTTAACCAGCGGAGCCTCGAACGAGGGAATCGATGAGCCGACCGTGATGCGGTTGCCGGCTTCTCGAAAGAGATCGATATCGCGAACAACTGCTGGGCTACGCGTGAGGATTCGGACTGGGATATCATGCATAATGAGTTCAGTGACCGCCCCGCGAGTGATCTGGGCGGCACGGCGGTCCTGGTAGCAGTCGGTCCCGCTCGAGAGCATAACAACACCACGGCCGCGGTTGGTTTGTTTTCGGTCACTTGGAACCCGGTCCTCAAGAACGCGGCCCAGTCGTTCTGGGAGGTCGTCACGGTACAGCAGGTAATTGCCCCAGTCTGACTGTGGGTCGCCAACGTCGGCTTGGTCAGCGAGCATTTCGTCGCGATTGTCGATCGCTGGCGTGGTTGGGACATAACAGAATTCACAACCGTGCCGGCAGCCGGTCGCGACGTTGATGACGTGGTCACAGAGGCTCTTAGTGTGGAGATGCGATTCGCTCACCACCGATTTCGTTGGATCGGTATTAACACGGATTCCGTTTCGATCTGTGCTTTCGGTATTCATCGCACAGTCCCAGCAAAGGATGTCACTGTCTGGATTGGCAGCGAAGCGGTCGTTAATCTCACTGTTGCAGTCGGTACAGAGGAGTCCTGCTTGCCACAAGTCTAATCGATCGGTCGGACCGCCGTACTTACGTTCGATTTTACGGAGCTCGTCAAGCGTTGGCTGGCTTCCGAGCGTCTCGAGTGTTTGACCGTTCGATCGTTCGACGGTGTATGTTCGCTCAAACCAGCTACCACCTGTTTCCCAAGTGAGCTCCATAGAGTTTGCCTCGGTTCTATCTTCTAACTGTAACCCAAAAGAGGTCAGCCTAGTGTAGTGAAAGTAAAAGGATAGAGTAACCAATAGTGACTAGCAAGAATTTTGTGAGTGGGCCGATAGTATTTAGATACTAGAATAATGTCTGAGGATTACGGTAGAGTACGAACTGGAGACGACCCGACGAAGGCGATCCTCAGTGAATCCGGACTCAATAGCAAGCATCTCTGTGATTACGTTGTCAACGTTGCTACCGGTTGTCGCCACGGATGCAAATTCTGTTACGTCCCGTCAACACCGAACATCCGTACCCGTCCAGATATGCTTGAAGAGGAACTCGGAGTAGAGAACGGGCAGGAGGAGTGGGGAGATTACGTCCTTTACCGCGACGGACTGGGTGAGCGGCTTGATGCGCACCTAGATCGTAAACGAAAGTGGCGAAAAACGAGACGCGGACGTGGTGTCGTCGGTGTTTCCTTTTCTACGGATTGCTATATGGATGGTCGTGCAGGAAAAATCACACGCAACGTTGTTCGATCACTTACGGATCGTGAGAAATATACGCGTGTTTTGACACGGAATCCCATTCTTGCGCTTCAGGACTTGGATGTATTCATAGAAGGGGGAGAATATGTCACGATCGGCTCATCGATTCCCTGTATGGATGCCGATCAGGTTGGAGCCATCGAACCAAAGGCACCAGTACCAGAACATCGGCTTCGCGGGCTCAAGGAATTCAACGAGAACGGAGTCCAGACGTTCGTGAGTATGAGCCCAACCTACCCAACACAGGACAAAGACGACCTTCGCGATCAACTTGAGCGCGTGTCAGAGTGTGATCCTGCCGTTGTCTTCCATGAACCGATCAATCCTCGTGGTGGAAACTTCGAGATGACCGTGCAAGCTGCCCGAGATGCAGGTGAAGATGAACTGGCACAAGAGTTGGACCGACTTCGCGATCGTGAGCGGTGGGTTGAGTACGCGACTAACCATCTTCAATGGGTTCAGGAGATCGGTGAAGAGTTAGGATTGCCGATACACCTGTGGCCAGACAAGCAACTCATCAAGTATGCTTCTGATGAAGAACAAGTATGGTTGCAATCATGGCGAGATCGTCAGTCACCAGAGGAATTCGCAGAAAGGGACAAACCAGATTCACCTGCGCCAAATATTCCCTGTACAGAGGTTTAATGACATGTACTAAATAAAATCGCCTAAGCCAGACTGACCAAGTTCGTCTTGAGCTTTTTCCCAGAGAGTATCTTGATTCATGATTGACTCCATTGCACTACGGGCTCCGTCATTTGTGCAGGCAAAGACCAAATCAAATCTGCATCGTCGGTCATCAGGAGATTCAAGTCCTTTTGTTAAAACAGGCTGAATGTCTCCATTCTCTTCCAGCTTTTCTCTGTATATTTGGACATACTCCTCTCTTGAACCTGCCTCTGGCCAATCGTCATCACCCATTGTACGTCTCACCGCACCGTGAGCGTGTTCAGCTGCAGCACTCCTCATTACACCCGTTGTTTGATAGTTCAGTAGAATATCTACGTTCCCTCTATCTAATAAGGTGTCTAAAGTTGACTTTTTAGCTGTCAAACCTTTAGGATCAATAAATGAAAACCAATGTGAATTACTATTGGCATTGTTTGCTAAAAAGCTCACCCCCTGATTAGAATCCATCTGCATTATCCTGATATACGGGTCGTCACATCGGGCGACTAAGAAATCCTCGCCATCTGTCTCTACCGGCCCCACATCAAATTGTATATCGAATGTATCTGATAGTGTCCTGTGTAGTGTGTGGAAATGTTCTTCATTCAATTCGTATAGGTAAAATCTATCAAAAAACTCTGAATAGTCATCAATGGCCCGGATTGCCGATCCGTCGATATTGATACCCTTATCATCAATATGGGTTTTTCCTGTGCCCGAATGTGTGTCTACATACCATAAATCGCCCCATTCCCAATTGGAATCAAGAATCGTTGTATATACATCTAAATACTCTTCTAAAATCACCAGTTTGGCCGCTGTTTTGAGATCCCCTCCCGAGAAGTGGTCTGACATATTGGACAAATCCCCTTCTGTACCAACATGAATGTTCGGGTGTAACCGTAGATCATCGCGGACTATCAGTAAAACAACGCAATCCGAAATTTTATGTAAACCATCAAAATATGCAAATTAAACCCCTTACCTTCGCATTGTCCCTGAGAAGACAGTACCAAAAATCATAGCACCTCGCACCGCCTCTGCTTGCAGTTCTCCAGTTGAAGAACTTGCGACAGGATAACTGTTATTTCCGTCGAATTGTTATCCCTTTCCATGGGTGCAAAAGCAGGACTAGATAGAAGCGGCACATGGCACATTATAGATCCTGACGAAAAGAGTTGTGTTATGGGCCATAAGTTACGTAACTGGGACAAGGAGTACGAAACGCTATGGCGCGAAGGGCTGACGGATGTTAGATATTGTCTTGGGAATAGAGCCCCAGAAGCGAATGAAGATATTTGCAGAGAATGTGATTGGCCAAGTTACTAATTAAGCGGGTTGTTTCTCTAAGCAAACTCTCTGCTGTGTTCCTTCTGTGTTCCTTTCCTCTCTCCTCTCCCCCTCTGGGGTTGCATGTCGTCAGAACCCGATTCCCAAATATGCATACGAGTCGCGACTTGTCGTGTGCATGTCGTCCATTTGAGGATTCCGAAGTAAACGAACTGTCTGTGCCTATTTAGACGATCTGCCTACGTATCGATGTCAACCTCACTTGAAAAAGCTGGGTTCGTGTGTACGAATTGTCTCAGAGCTGCTGCTGAGAGTGAGCAATCTCAGTACCGAACATGTCAATGTCCGATCAGCAACTGTGGGAGTGCGGCGAGTGCGTCGCGGACATAGGCGAGCGACTGTTTGTGAACCTCAAGATCCGACAATGGCTGCTGGTCACTCATCGTAATCATGCTCCTCGCAGACAACATCGCGAAGTTCCTCGAGCAACTCCGGGTGGTGTTCCTCGAGGACTTCAATATCCTTCGACAGCTCATCATTAATCCGCGAACGCACACGCGAGATGGACTGCATCCGCTGCGAGTCTGATGGATCCCCCTTACCAGAGATGTACTCGCGATCTGTGTCCGTCATGATCGCACGGTACCGTCCCATTCTGGGTGTTTGGTTTTGCGCCATTGCAAATGAAGCTTCTTTCCTATAGTCTAATAATTTTGCTCCAGTGCATATGTTTGCACTACTGCAAAACTATTAATATGCACTAGTGCAAAGTGGTGACTGAGCACGGAAGTTCGGCTGCAGAAGTCTGTGGCCGGCGGGCGTACCAGCGCCCCCGACCGTGCTGGAGAGAACCAGCAATGAGCATTCAGCCGCGAACCCACGAAACGGTTTCGGAAGCACAGACGACCGATCCACGCGCCGACTACATCTCTGTCGGCGTCGACAACGAGGGTGCACACCACATCTACCGGACGACCGACGAGTCCGTTCACGTTATCGAGAACGGCGAGCGCACCGTCCGCTACGACCTCGAGGACGTCGAGAAGACGATCGACGACTGGATCGACTATATCGCCGACCGTCGCGGCGGCTTCGAAGTGCAGTACTTGTTCAAAACGATGGCTGACGCGATCGTTGGCGCTATCGAGGTGACCGACCAATGACGATCGTCAACGATCACGAGGCTGTCGCAAAGCGTGCCGAGCAACTCGAGCGCGAAGGCGCTCGCGAGATGCGCCTGCGAGCGGAGGCCCGCGCCGTCGCCGGCTACGAACCGGGCGACATCGAAGCGACCGACGGCTCGGAGATCATTATCGCTGACGACGATACCCGAACCCACACTCTCGAGACCGAGAACGGAATTCTACTCGTCGATGCCGATGACGACCCATGTCTTGCAACCGACGGCGGCTGTGACCAGTCCACCGAACCGACCGTCGAATTCGTGTTCGAGTACACGTCGATCAACGGCCGTCGCCGACGGGTGATGGTTGTCCCCGATACCGGTGGTGAGGCCTGGAGGATCGAACACGAACGCCGCAATAGTAAGTGGAGAGAAACTGGTCGAGAACCGATTACCGAAGTCGATCTTCACGTACACGGACGGCCCAGCGAGCACGACCCCAGTGAACTCGAGCACCAAAGACAGTCTGCTGTACCCGATGGCGGCCACACGAAACGTGAGACGTTCCTCACCGAGCAGAGACATTACTGCGATATCTGCGAGTGCCCGTTCGACTCGCTCACCACGCTGGCAAGTCATGACTGCCGACTCCAACCCGAAGGTGGATAGCTGATCCAGCACACCTCGGGGTCGCCTTGACTTATCCAGCGCAGTAGACCAGACTTCGCCACTCGAGACGGAGCCACCAACCCCCGGTAGACCGACATCGGTGTTCCTGAACACGAAGACGTCTCTCGGGGAGACGGCCACTGCGATTCCTCGAGACGGCTCTCGAGTCAGTAGGCTACTGCTCTACCAGCGTTCCCGACACCGACCAGCAGCGCGAGTCGAATCGCCCGACGATGACACCGAACCCAGAACTAAATGAGCGCGAACACAGACTGTCCCGATCCTGACGCACAGACACTCCAAACACTCGTCGACGAACTCGAGCGCCTTCACGAGCGTGTCACAACCCTCGAGGACGAACTCACCCGAAAGGACGACCGTATAGGTCACCTCGAGGCCGAACTCGAGGAAGCTCACACTGAAAACAAGGATCTCGAAGCACGGCTCGAGGACTTAGAAGAATCACGGACACCGATCGAAGCACGACTGGACGCCCACGAGAAGAAACTCAACGCCAACAAAGACCGCGTCGGGGAACTCCAGGCACGCGAACTCGAGAAAGGTGCACACCTCCTAGAGGAACACATCGATAACGGGGAGATCGACGTTGTGGATGGCCGCCTCGAGCGCATCCAGAAAGACGACGGTGAGTGCTACTTCCGATTGCCCGAGAGTGACGACCCACTCGACCGTGGTGGCGATGTCTCCCTCTCGTATGGGGATCTGCTTCCACTCCAGCAGCTCGCGAAGATGGACGAAGATATGCTCCGGGCGACGACATCATCGCTTCCGTCACGGCTCGCTGCAAAGCTCTGGAAGGCACGTACCGATCCGGCAGTTGGAGACAACCCCTGGCGGAAGGGAAGTGCAAGCGTTCGAGAGTACGTCACCGCTGGCGACATGAAACACTGGATTCGACGACAGGAGAAGGGCATCAGTGACGACTACGCGAAGAAGTTGGTCTCCCGAACGATCGACGCGTTACTCGATCTCTCGAAGAGCAGACTGGCAGTCAAAAAGCGGACACAGCGCAAGAACGGCCTCGAGTACACGGAACGACGCGTCTTGTTGATGGACGATGTCGACATTCCCGGTGAGATGGCCGGTTCCGGAGACACCTGACGTCGACGGTTGCGGGTGTCTCTCGACTACCCACAACCCCTGAGAAGGGTTTCACTCTATCCGCCCACCTAATATCCAGCACAGGAGCGGTTGTATGCAGTGTACTGTTAGTCTGTAGTACGTCATTTGATCGGTCGTTGTCGGTCTTACTCCAATGACTTCCCTGTGGGTGTGTCTAAAGACGCCAGCTGTCACCGGAATCCTCTCGAGAGCACTGTGGAGATTCTCGGATCGACGTTAATACTGTGCGCTGACTTGACTGGGCCAGTCGGCTGTTGCAAGATAGCGAAGTCACTTATATATCAATCAGCTATTATGCAACAGTATGCTCACTGATGGCGAGCTCCACACCCTCACTGCTCTTCACGGTGAGCAGACGCTCTCCGAGTTCGATGTCAAGTGAGGCCATCACACCACGGTGATACCTATGAACGATACCACGCCGCCGCTGCACCCGATGGAGCGCGAACAGCTTCGGGCCGAATCAACCCTCGTCGTGACTGTCAAGTCGTCCAGTGAGTTCCACGATGATGTCACCGACGGCATTGAGGCACTCGAGCGGGGCGACGCGGTGGATTCCCCGCCGACGCTCTCGTTCACCAGCCACGACGACCTCATGGAGACGCTGACGCCGCGCGTCCTCGATCTCATCGAAGCCATCCGCCAGGAAGAGCCATCCAGCATTAACGAGATTGCACAGGTTGTTGACCGGGATGTGAAGAACGTCCACGAAGAACTCAGTCGACTCGCCCAGTTGGGAATCATCTTCTTCGAGGAAGACGACCAGAGCAAGCGCCCGGTCGTCTGGTTCAACGAACTCGTCATCAGTCTCTCGTTCGATCCAGCGACTGATGACACGGTAGCCGCCGCACCGTGAAGGCGACGTCTCAGGCTACACACTCCTCGTCGATCTTACACATACGCCCCGTCCACACCTGTTGTTTTTCCTACCCGCATACGTACTCTCGAGTAATGGTCGAGTGTCGCTACTGCGAGCAAACCTTTGAGGAGGAATCTGCGATCCGTGAGCATCTATACGAAGATCATGAACGTAAGGAACTCAGCCGGATTGACCGGAAGCGTGTCGAGCAATACGTCGACGAACACGGATTAGGTGAGAGTGGCAACGAAGAGGCCCAAGAAGCAAGTCAACCCGCTCACCGTGAGCAACGAACAGCCGACACATCAAATGGGACCCACCCTGCTGATGCGTGGGAACTCAGCGACGTCGAAGCCCTCTCGACGGACGAAATTGTCGAAAAACTCGCCGATCACGGCATCGAAACGAGCGAGACGATGTTTCGGAGTCGAATTGAAGGCTTAAACTCGGCGACGACACTTTCCGAGCAGTGGGAAGCTGAATACGAGGTTGATGTCACGGGCTATGATCAGGACTTCATCTGGATGGCGGCAGAAGTACTCTGGGAGCGCTGGGCACCCGACACCCCGAACAAAGAACGGATCTACGACTTCGTTCAGGAGGGACGCGATCTCCGCGAGAAAGGAAATCGCGCTGAGGCTTGCGATCGGTGGCTAACTGCCTGGGAGTACATCGTCGCCGTAACACCCGACGAAATCACGACTATCGAGGAAGCAGACCGAAAATTGCCGTCGTTTCTCTCGCTTGAGGCCTTCATTCGATCAGCGGACAACGACCTTGCCACTGTAGCGGAGGACGAGCCGACGTACCACGAGCACCGACTCGAGTTCTGTCAGGAGGTCTGCGAGCAGTTCCCGGATGCATCTGACGAGTTCTTACTCGACTTTCGTCACTTCGTCGCTGACTCGCTTGTGGAATTGGACAGAACCGCCGACAGCAGGGCGGAATTCGAGTCACTCATCGAGGAGTATCCCGAGGATCCTTGGGCATACAAGAAACTCGCAGATAGCTACTGGCTCGAGGACCCAGACGAACTAACGAGAGAGGAGATGGAACGCACTGCAGAACTGTACCGAGCGGCACTGGATGTCGACGGCCCCCTCGAGGGAGCGTCGATTGTAACCGAGCGCTGTGAGGAAGTAGAAAGCCGACTAGCTGATACAGAGACGTCCAACCCAGAGTGAGCGCTTGAGCACGAGAACTTACTTAGTCCATGACGCACTATCTGCTTGTAGAGGAGCACACTCCCGTACACCATGGAATTCGAAGAACAACTTCGGTCGCTGGAAGAACGGTATGGCATCTCTGAGAGCGAACGTGCTCGGGAACTCGGACGGACCGTTGCCCAACTGCGGGACTAACGCGTACGTCTTACTCGCTAGCTTCCAGATACTCGAGGAACTCCTGTTTGTCGACCCCATTCTCAAAACGCAGATGCGACGCTCCGGCTCGCGTCACTGACTCAATCATGAACTCGGTACAGAGTTCGGTATGATGAGTCGCATACGTCGACAGGGCTTCTGACTGTGGCAGCTCGAGGTCGTACTCCGAGAGCTCGATTTCAATCCCACCTTTTCGCAACACGATCTCACAGCCCCACTCATCGAGCAACCTGAACGGGGTTGTGTTTCGCCGTACGGTGAGAAGTCGCTTCGAGTCGGCGATATACGTGTCGACCCATTCTTGCCAGTCGTAGCTCTCGGTCGCCAACTTCGGGAGCGAAAACGACGGCTCGGCACTCTCGAGGTACCACTCGGCGAATGCGATCGAGGTTCGATGGTTGGCGTTTGGAAGCGGGTGAGCCAAAATGAGTGACGACATCAACTGCCCTGCGACCTCGACTACCGATTTTGACCAATCGACGTGCTCGAGTGCAGCTGGAATTCGACCAACGTCGATCTGCTTGTAAATCTCGAGTTTTTCTCCCTCCTCGAGTTCTGTGGCTTCAAGGACACCTTCGAACGTCTGGAGAATTCGCACTGTCACGAGCCGGTCTGATTCGTCCATTTCGTCCAGTATCGCTTCAAAATTCTCGGTGATGTCGTCGACCGTTCCACTCGCACCGGTGTTGGTGTAGAGGACGTGTACTGTTTCCTCGAGTTGGTAGGTTTCGACTTTCCCATCGTCGGGGTCGATCTCGTCGTGATCGAGCGTAACGTACGCGAGCGAATATTGCTCGTCGTCGGGGTGATGGTAGTGGACGAGACCGGTCATTACACTTGGGAACGTACCGGAGCAACATAGTGACTTTCTTCCCACCCTACTCGCTCACGGCTGACGCCGTTCGCTCCTTGAGGTGGGGCTTCCTGTTTCCACGACGCGCTTTGCAGGAACCGAATAGGTGTGTCCCTGAAGACGCCAGCTGTCACCGGAATCTTCTCGTCTCGAGATGCGTTCTACGTCCGTGGGAAGAGCAGGGTGGAGAATTGGCTCGGCGTTACCAGAAACAATTTCGGATGTCAACGATTGCGGCAATCATGGGTGTGATCTGTATCTTCAACATTTACAAACCACTCTCTCAGAGTGCAGTCGCTGTCTGACCGACGGACTGGGTTGGCTAACTCTGAATCTGGCGACTGCTAAACTCACATCCTTCAGTCTACCGTTTATATAAGAAGCCGCGGCCAACGCCCGTGATGCAACTGACCAATCGCCAAGAAGATCTCCTGATTGCCGTCGCACTAACTGAGTTCTCAGTCCACTACGAAGCTGCTGACCCTGAACTCGCTGAGTATGCCTGGCAGCTGGCCGCCGATTGCCTCCTCGAGTACGATGTCGAACCAGGCGAAGCTGTTGACGAACTCGAGATCGAGTAGCTACCGCTCACCGTCCTTGATCAGACCTCAAAAGCCACCCGGATGGGCGTAGAACGGTGGCCGCCGGGCGGACTGAGACAAATAGGGTCGTGGATGATTTAACTGGCCTGTCGCGCGGTAATGGTCCAGACGTGAATTGAAAACTGCGAGCACAAGCAGACGAATTAGACGCTCTCTCAACTGTTTTGAGATACGATTTGCGCTGGATTGTCAGTTTATATGTGGGTGCGAAAAACGACCTGTATAACCGTTCTACTGTCTATTCTATCTCTGCCTCAACCGCTTGTGTGAGGCCTGTGAATGAGACTAACCATAGCTATGAGTCAATATAAGACTCTTAAATCAGCGCTAATCCGCTTTCATCCACTTTCTCTAGCATCGGCCAGTAACTTTCAAACCTTTTCTAAGCCATTAGTAACGCGACAGATGGGATATTTGGGAGAGTTACTATCAACCTCGCTTCGATTCTCAGTTGGTCAGAACTGTCTCTATTGACTCTGTGATCACCCACTGTTCCGTTGAGGTGCTTGGAACTGTTCTGTATGGCTTTGTGATCGACCACCTTTGTGCGTGATGTCAAACTCGAAGGAAGCTGCCGACGAATTCGTCATCAACCTCCCGTTTGACCCAGAGGCTGGCGACACGGCAGCCGCCGCATCATAAAATCTCACTCGATTGCGAGCAAAACCCGTATTCAACGGGTACTGTTAAGCGGATGACTGTCGAAACAACCAGACAGAACTGCAATGGCTCGCGTCACAGATCCACGGCCACCACTTCCGGAGTGGATTCTTGAGTGCTACGACCGGCTGTGTACGCAGGCATGTCGGCCAGACCACGGAGAAGACAGCGTTCCGCTGGTTGATTACGACGATGCCGTTGACGTGCTGATCTCTGATTCAGAGTTAGTACTCGAGCAACGGGACGTCGAGCACGCACTTACTCGGCTGCTCGAGCGGGGCTACTTTTACGAAGTCGAGGATGAACTTCGGGTCACATCGCCGGAAGAACAGTGTTAGCGACTGTTGGTTCTATTCGGATTACAAATATGGCGTGTTCTCTCTAAGAGTGCGTCAAGGAGAGGGAACGGTCATTTCGAGTGGTGCTGGTAGCGAAATATCCCGGTCCCGCCGGGACCGACACCACGGGAATCGCCCTCCCCAATCACCTATCGTTTCAGATCCAACATAAAGTTACTAGTCTTATATTTCATATTTTACTGAATGTAATTCAAACGAATATTTTATCTGTGAGTAAAAGCACTCTATCTTTCCGCTCTGTTACCCTACTGGTCAGAGACGACCGCTGCGCTCTGCTGGAGGTCTACCTCATACTCTTCGAACACGGACTCGAATCCCTCGTCAACAACCTGCTGGACAAGTTTCGCGAACGAACGTCGATTACCCGGATCCTCAACAAGCGACCGAAACGTGCCCTCGAAGTGATGCCCATGAGAAGGCCGATCACGACTCGAAGTCTCGTGGGCTGCCTCGTGTAACATCACGAGATACAGATCGTGCATCCAGACTGCACGCTGGCGGCTCGTCACGGCTGAGTCGGTGATCACGATGTACGTCCTGCCGTCGGTCCAGGCATCGGCACTTGCCTCACCGTAGTACACATCTCGTTCAATCCCAAGCTCCCGTGCGAGTACTCGAGCGAAGCGAAGATACCGCCGCTGATCAGCGTTCAACTGCGATTCGTCCTCAACCCGATGATAGCCTGTCCACACACCTTCTGACTCTGCTTGCTCGCCAACATCGAACGTCTCCGGTACCGCTATCGATGTGTCCTCATCAGCGGCGAAGTCGCGAAGCCGCTGCGTCGCCGAATCACTCGTATCGAGGACGACGTAACCACGCTCGACGAGTTTGTCCGCGCCTTTTTCGGCACCGCCGACCCACCCGATTTTCGGGGCCGCCTGGATCTCCTCGAGACTGATGCGGGACTCGGTCGCCAGCTGGAACAGCTTGCGATCGGCCCACTGCTCGTCCGATGACTCGGATGCCATCGCCTCGATCATTACCTCCCGACTCTCGGCGGTCAGCCGATCGTCTGAAACCTCAGCATATAGATCGTCACGTGTCTGCTCGAGTGCGTTGTCGATCCGCTGCCAGCGGTCACAGCCCGACTGGATGTCGTTTCGGGCAAAGTTCAGCGTCAGATTCCCTTTCGAGACGACGACCCCGCCGAGTCCGTACTCGCGTTTTGTCGTCACGTACAGGCCATTGCTGTAGATATCGAGTCCCTCGTGGGGCGTGTACTCGAGTGCGAGGATCGCATCGTCAGTTTCGCGCGTGAGTGATGGGTGTGGTGAGTCAGCCACCGCTTCGAATGGATCGCCCTTGTCAACCGGTTCGCCGTTGATCACGACCGAGACGCCGGTTCGGGATTGCACGTACGCGAAGCGCTTGCGAAGATCGCGAACGTAGCGCCGCCAGCGGTAGCTGTCCGGATCAGGCACCTCGTCTTCGTAGTGATCGATCTCGACGAGCATCCCCTCGAGATGATGCTCAGCGTCCACGAGATGGCCATCGCGCCCACTGACGTCTGCCCACGGTCCTGAATCGCGTCGATCTCGGTAGTCAAAGCACAGTGCGGCGTTGTGACTCCAGATGTGAACCGCGCCCTTCGCGATGATCGCACCCTTTCCGATGCCCCACTCGCCGATCGTCTCATCGTCCGATCGCTGCTTGCTTCCTGCACCCAGCACCGACAGGTTGCGTCTCCCGTCAGTCGACTCGAGATCGACACCAGCGCCGTCATCGAGGATGATCGATCGTTCAGGCGAGATGCTGACCAACACACGGGATGAACCCGGACTGTCGATGCCGTTTTGGACGGCTTCGCGAATTGCGTCTGTGAGATCCGCCATTTGGTCTTCGATGAGATACGTTGCAACCCGCTCGTCAGCCGTCATCGTCACGGTCTCGTCAGTCGATGGCTGACTGCCCGGTCTCGAGTCAGTCGCTTCGTTCGTAGCGAACTCCGATAACGTCGGATGATCTGTCATGGTGTCCACCCCTGTGGCACCACAGAAACTGAACGGCGGAACTCGAGCGCTTTCGCTAGTCGTAGTTTCCTGGAAAGGATTATTGTGATCTGCGTGCAATTCGCTATTAGGATGTCTACAAAAGAAGCAGATTGGAACACGCCTCTCGATACTGGAGGAGAGGCGTTTGAACTCCTCAGGAACGCCCGGAAAGCGTGGATATATACCTACATTCGTCATAATACGGACACCACGATTGACGATATCGTTGACTCCCTTGAGATTCCACAGCGGACTGCTTACGACTATATCAACGATCTCGAATCTGCAGGGTTCATTGAGCAGTCGAACAAGGGACGACCGGCACGATATGCCGCTCGTGAGATCGATCTCCAACTGGTACAGGATGATGTCCAGCGGCAGATCACGCCAGCATTGATCGAGGCGATTGCACGTCGAGAGAGGGATGGCGATATCGATACGTACATCGAACGTCACGGCTTGGATGGGCTTGCGGTCGCTCTCGAGTATGCTCGGGAATATGCTGAGGGGTCAGTAACCCATCGAATTATGGCCCGGGAGCAGGAAATCTCATCGTTAGAAGCAGGTATTATTCTGGACGCACTTCGCCCCATTGTTGAGGAATAACAACCGTATGCGACTGAAAACAGATCTATCTGGTAAGCGGTTCACCACAGTAGATGTGCTGACTCACTCACCCCACTGCTTCCGCTGTTAGCGATTGAACAAGGGCATATCCTCCATGTCAGGAGGATAATTTATTGTTCAGTGTTGAACAACCTACGGTTTTGGTTATTACTGTTTATACTTAATACTACTGTAAGAATATATATGATTATTCGACCGTAGAAGAGCTACCTGCACAAGTCCATCAACTCTTAACAGCGGAAGCAGTGGGGTGGGGGTAAGCCCACCTTCTCTCTCATTGACTGTGAAAGGGGTGTGGTAGATTACATTCTGTAACAGAACAGTCAGTCCTAACAACGGAAGCAGTGGGGTCTGTCTATCACGGTGTCGTTCCTATCAACTCTTCAAGACCTGCTTTCACGCTCGAGGTCGACTGATTCAATTCGTGTTTTTTGAACTTTCCGCCACTTTTACCGCGATTGATCTCCGCCGATTTGATGATTCCCAATGTCTCGAGTTCGGCAAGATACTCACGAACAGCTCGGTCTGAGACGGGATCGTTACCTTCCCGTTCACAGAGCATCTCGTAAGGTTCGCGAATCTCTCGTGTTCGAGACGGTGTTTTACCCTGTTCTTGGAGCAACGTTAGTGCCCACAGAACCAGTTGTCCGTGGTATGAGTAGTTGATAATTCCTTCTATTACTTGATCAGTCTGTAGTCGCTCACGAGCTTGGGCGACATACTCCTCTGCTACATGATCGGCGTTCCTCTCGCGAGCGATGTCGCCACTTTCGAGCAGCAGGTCCAGTGCCTGCCGGGCGTCACCGGAATCTTTCGCTCCGTACGCGGCACACATCTCAATAACGCCCTCTTCAAGGACACCGTCGTGAAAGGCAACTGACTCACGCTGTTTTAGGACTTTGGCAAGATCAGTCGCATTGTATGCGCTAAATGACACCTCTTTCTCGCACAAGCTTGATCGGACTTTGGAACTCAGTTGATTCCGGAAGCTCAGATCATTCGAAATCCCAATCACACCAAGCCGAGCATTCGTAATATCGCCGTTTGACCGTGCTCGAGGGAGTTTATAGAGGAGGCTGTCGTCTTCGATATGATCAACCTCGTCGAGAACGATCAGAACCGTGCCGCCCAACTTATCAATTTCATCAAACAGGAACTGATAGACAGACGCTTGTGGATATCCAGTATTCGAGATTTGATTTGCGGGATCGCGGAGTTCGTTCACAAGCGCAACGGCAGTCTGATAGCTGGAATTTAGCCCATCACAATTAACTTCTACAGTATGGAGTTCAAGATGGTCGATGCCGGCGGCACTCTTCTCGAGTTGATATAGCAGAAAACGAGTTGCGGCGGTTTTTCCAACACCGCTTTTTCCGTATAGAAAGATGTTTGACGGTGTTTCCCCCTCGATCACAGGCTGGAGCGCCGCATGGTATTGTTGGAGCTCTTGATCACGCCCGACTAGTTTCTCTGGTGTCCACTCCTCAAGGAGAGCCTCCCGTTCTTTGAAAATACGACCAGTTGGCTCGAAACTGAAATCGCTCATTGCGTGGAGTATCTTATTCTATCCTCTTAACCTTTGGTTCCGGTGCTTCCGCTGACCTCTTTTATTTATATACTTCCGACCCCACCATTTCCGTTGTTAGAGTGATTAATATTCAAATCTGAAATGCGCCTCCACTGATTTGTGGTGTTTGCCCTGAGAATTCTCCAGAAGACGCTATCGATCACTCATTGTCGGTCACCTCGCTGACGATGTCGATGATCTCCTGGGCGGTCGAACTGATCCGCTCAAGCCGGTCGAGGATCGTCTCCGGTTCGTCACCGTGCCACGCAGCGAGGTAAAACGCTGATCCACTGGTATCCAACTCGAAGTACCGCCCAACGATGTAGCCGATCGCTTCGGCCTCGAGCTCACGTTTCGATCGCTCAGCCTCGTCGTCGACGCCACTGTGTAACAGCGCATGCGCGTACTCGTGAACGAGCGTGACGGCGAGGTCAGCGTCGTTCTCACGATCTCGGACGGCGACGCGTGGCCATTCCGATGGGCGGTACTCACAGATTCCCTTGGCACTCCCATGCGACCAGTCCTGGGGTGGCACGACCTCTACGTCTACCTCGAGGGGATCTGCTGCCTCGAGGAGTGCGGGAACCAACTCGTCAGCCTGTCCCTTGGCTTCTGTCTCGAGGTCGGGCAGTGGCTCGCCGTCAGTCTGTGAGATATCGAAGACGGGTGCTGGTCGAAAGCCCACGAGTCCTTTCTCCCAGCTGTCCGGCGGTGTCTCATCATACTCACAGTCACTGCGCTCGTGGTACGATGGCGAGTTCCCACAGTTGGGACATTGCTTCGCGATGATGGGCGCCCAGATCCAGATCGCTGTTTCCCCCTCTTTGACGTGTCGGTCAAACTCGTTTTGCCACGTTCGGTAGCCGGCAACGCGTGTTGCATGCGGACACTGGAGTTTGATCAACAGCGTGTTTCGGTGCGAGTAGTCGTGGAACCGACTCTGAACATCCAACCACTCTGTGAACTGTTCGCTCGAGACGGCGTCATCGACTTCGTCGACGAGGTCCTGGATCCATGCTTCGATCGTACTGTGCATCTCATCGTGCCGGGTGTCCGAATCGTCGAACGTTTCCCGGGAGCTGCTGCTCGTAGCCATATTTGATCACTGCTTCTCGAGTCGGATCGAATCGAACTGAACTCGAGAAGACCTCCACCCCTCGGGGATCTCACAAAATGCGCCAGACTCGAGCAGTTGGAGGGTCGTTAATCAGTAGGCGCCAGCGTCTCGTTTCTTCTGAAGACAGTGACTGGTAGGAATTCACCACCGTCTGTCGGCGTCAGTTGGGATCGTAGGGGTTCGTAGCTGTGTCGAGTCGATAGACATCCTCTGTTGCATCGAAGTCGTCATCGAACGCATACAGATAGCCGAGCCCTTCGGTCTGCATATACGCGATAATGCAACTATCGACGAAGGACAGTGGCTCGTGCTGTCGGAACAGTGCTTTTCCCGTCGCAAGGGCGTCGACAGTGAGCGAGTCGATATGGAAGCGAGCGTTTTCCTCAATACGGTCGAGGAGGTCGACAGCTGCGTCGTGGCCGGCGTGGGTAACGAGGCCGTTGAGCGTTTCTGCGAGGACGTAGTCGAGGACCACCGCCTCTGGAAGGGCTCCATTGTCGATGCCATGGAGTATCGGGAGCGCGGCTTCGTGGGAACTGTCCCGTCGGTATGCTGCTGCGAAGAGGACTGTTGTATCGATGAGAGCGCGTGGCATTTACTCTACGCCCCAAGCGTCATGATCGGTCGTGACGTTGGTATCCGTCTCGCCCTCGTAGCCATCGAATTCAGCGAACGTGCCTGTTTGCTGTTGGATAACTTGGATGCGAACGCTCCCATCGTCTTCGATACGCCACCGGAGCTGGTCACCGTCGTCAATACCGAGTTCACGCCGAATTTGAGCCGGGATGTTCGCTTGATTCCCTGACACCTTGCTTTCGGCGTCGATCCGCTCACTGCTCATATCTCTCACTATGAGACTGGCCCTGAAAAATCTAGTGTGTCGCCACACTACTCAGAAATACGTCTCGTATATAGCAGAATGAACCGCCCGGCAGCGTAGCTCTTCATGAGGCACTTCCGCACAGCCGTCTCGTCGAATTCGACGGTATCAGCCACAGTGGTCCCGGTGAAGCGCCGGAGTTGATTTCAGCGGAGGTCGATTCCTTCCTTCATCACAGGGAGTGAGGTACCAGTCGTTCGCCGGTAGCGAAATCGGCGGAAGATACTGTTTGGAAGAAGGTTGACTGCGTGATTACGCACTCGGCAACCGAGATTCGATTGTATTGTCGCGAGTTTTCCAAGCCAGTGTGATTCCGAGCGGATCCGCTCGGCACGGTGCTTTCGCTCGCGTTCATATGTTTCTAGCGCCGTTGTGTGATCAGAATACCTACTGAGTGCGGCGGCCAACGTGAGTGCGTCCTCGATCGCCTGTGCTGCACCTTGACCGGCGAACGGTAACATTCCGTGAGCAGCATCTCCGGCAAGAACCACAGACCCGCGTGACCACTGGTCAAGTGGTGGCACAGCCATGAGGCCAGTCGTGATTATGTCTTCGTCAGGGGCGAACGAATTGATGATAGTCGGAACTGGTTCCGGGAAGCTACTGTAGTATTCGCGTAACTGTTCCGTGATGGTCTGTCGGCCAGTAGTCGCCGTCTCGAACGGACTCGGACTTGGTGTCGTAGCGAACCAATAGAAGCGATCAGAGCCGATCGGAGCGCCACCAGTGTAGGTTCCCTCTCCCCAGACCTCTACTCCTCGAGTGCAGTGGTGCTCTGGCAATGCACAGGTTGCGGTGGCTCGATAGACGGTGGCGTCGAGCGTTTGCAACTCGATATCGGGAGCGATCACGTCACGCACAGTCGAATTAATGCCGTCTGCACCAACGAGGATGTCTGGGTGGATACGTGTCCCATCTTCGAATCGGGCGGTTGGTGGGTCCGTGTCTTCAATTTCTGCACAGGCTTTGCCTGTTTTGACTCGTGAGTCGAGTTCATCAAGGAGGAGTCGCTGCAGGTCGCCGCGGTGGATTGCAACATAGCCGTAGTCGAAGTGCGCCCGTTCAACGCCATCCAGATCGAATCGCTGCAGGGTTCGACCACTCGTCGAGAGGATCCGACCACTGTCGAGTGGTACTCCTGTTGACTGGATTTGGTCTGCGATTCCGAGCCGGTCGAACACCAGCAACGCGTTCGTCTGGAGGAGAATGCCGGCACCGACCGGTTGGTATTCGGATGCTGCTTCGTATACCGTCGGCGACAGCCCCCGCTGCTCGAGCGCGAGTGCAGTCGTGAGACCGCAAATCCCGCCGCCGATGATCGCGATCTCTGTTGTCTCTCCGAAATGCTGCATAGCTATCAGTACAGCCTTGAAGATGGAAGCACGACTGCCGGTCAAACACGTGTTTTTAAGTTGGCAGCGTTATTCTCCAGTCAATGCGATATCTCACTGTCAAAATAACTCCTGCTGAAGGTGAGGCGTTTCACCCAACTGCGGCGGCGCTGCGAGACGAACCGGCGATCACCCGAGAGGCGATTCATCACGTCGAACTGCTCGCCGATGATACAGTGTTGGTGTTTGCTGAGGGGAGTGGCGATTCGGGCCGATACGAAGCGATCATGCGGGACTCCTCTCTTGTGGAGGAATATCTCGTCTCCGGAGAGGACCGGTGGATGGCGGTGAGTCAGTTCCAGCCCTCGGACGTGATGCGGCGATTCTTGGAGTTCGAACGCGAGTCGGACATCGTCATCGAGACGCCGATTACGATCAACTCTGATGGATCGGTTCGAGTTACCTACGTAGGGAGCGATTCAGCATTTCAAGAGGCTCTTCGACGCGTCGATGAGGAACTCCCGCTGACGTACGAGGTCATGGAAACGGGAAGCTATGACCCGGACGTAAATAAGCTTCTGAGAGTATTAACAACGCGTCAGCAAGAAGTACTCGAAGCGGCTGTCAAAGTTGGGTATTACAGTTCTCCCCGGGAGGCGACTCACAAGGACGTGGCTGAATGCGTTGGGATCGCACCCACAACCGCGGGTGAACACCTTCGGAAAGTCGAGAAACAAGTCTTTGACGCGCTCGTTCGCTAAGTCGTCACTTTGCTCGTCGAACCTTCTGGGCTCTGCTCTCGCTCGTTCATAGACACTGATTGTACCAACTGAGTCGTTCTCCGATCAGCAGCCCCTCCGTCGGAATCTCTATTGTAACGTCGTGGTCCTCGAGCAACGGGAGTAGTTCCTCGTAGTATGCCTTCCCCGCATGGAACACGAGCGTGATGTCGGACTCGAGCAGACCTACTTCTTCCAGTTCCTCGTATACAGCTTGGGACCACTCTCGCTTTCGTGCGACTCGCGCGCCGGTCAGCGTCTCGTCGTACGGTTCGATCGGTGGGCCGTCTAGCTCGAGTAGCTGGTGCTTTGCTGAAAGAATATACCAGTCGTCGTGATACTGCTCACAATACTGTCGCGCTTTGCTGAACAACGACGACGGCGAGTAGAGTTCTGCTGGTGGTGCCGCGTGTTCGCGCTTCGTTTTCGTGCAGCTCACCAACCCGATTTCAGTCATAGGACGATATTTTCACGCCAGATGGTAATTAGCCGACGATTTGGTGGGCAGGATGCTGAAGCCCATCTACAGTCGGCGAGCCAGGAACAGAGTCAAGTAATTCGGTGTGGAAGTATTACCTATGTCAAGTAATACTCCGTCTAATGGTGAGGAGCGTGTCGTCTCTGTCACCGAAAAAGGGCAGGCGACGATCCCCAAGCAGCTTCGGGAGAAACACGGCATTCCTGCGCCAGGACGGGTCAAATTCGTCGAAAACGAGGCTGGGGAAATCGTTGTCCGGCCAGTTGGCTCAATGCGGGAGTTCCGCGGTCTCGAGCGGGAGGGCGATGAGGACCGTCCCGCAACAGCGGTCCTGCATGAGGAACGCGAACGCGACAAACAGCGAGCCGATGACGTCGTAGAGCGCTTTTCCAGCGACCCGGAGGACGAATGACGGACACGATCGTTTTTGATACGGAACCGCTCGTTGCCTATCTGGACGATGAACCAGGGAGTGATACTGTCGAAGAGTGGATCGATCGCGTCGCGTCTGGCGAGATCGAGGGCTACATCAGTCCAGTAACGAAAACAGAGGTCCTCTACGTCGGCTCTCGAGTGGGATTCCGCCCTGCTGATGTCCGGGCAAGTCTTGAACGGCTCGAAGAGTTGGGCGTCACGGTCTCTGATCCTCGAGAGTGTTGGGACGGTGCAGCCGCGCTCAAGGAAGCGTATACAATGGCACTCGGCGATGCATATTCGCTTGCGACGGCCGACGCTGTCGATGGAACACTTCTCGTCGGGGCAGACGATGATTTCGATGACGTAGAAGATGACGTCGTGAGGTTCCGCGACGAGCCAGTCTAGTTTATTTTCAGAACTTCAGGGTTTCTGGTCACGCAAGTTCGACTCCCAGTTTCTCGAGAGCAGTTTCCAGCGGTCCATGAAACTGCCAGGACGCTCGCTTGAACGCCTCGTCTGTCGGCCCGTCCCACCGCGGAAAGCCGGCGTGATCGCTCACCTTGACGGTCCACTCGGCCGGTTCGTCGGATGGATTTCGCGACGGCAATTCGACGATGTAGAGATACTCTTCGTCACCATGAATGCCATTGGCAGGGTTCTCAACGCCGTGGCCGAGCAGGAACAATGGCTGCTCGAGATGTGCCATGTTCGACGGGTCCAGCAAGTCATCCGGCTGATCTGCACGAATGCTTCGCTCACGTCCTTCGTCCACGTAGAGGCCCATACTCGAAAGCATCTCGAGGAAGATGAACTGTGCAGCGGCGTAGCTGGGTCCACGTTCCGTTCGTGTCTTCTCGAGCAGATGCTTGAGCTGGGCAAGGTCACGGAGGACGCTTTCGGGATAGCCATCGGAATGCCGGTAGACCTGTGCGATGCGATTGGTTGAATCCTGTTCTGCTGCAGACTCGTTTCGGTGAACGAATCGGAGTTGACTTCGGGTTGACATCGATCTCTCCTCTCCGGCGCGAGTGCGCCGGCGCCCATCACCGGCGCACAAACAACTCCTGCGGACGGGGTGCTCTGGCGTCTAAGTACGGCTACGTCGACTCTCCGTACTGGGTGGGAGATGTCTACGGTTTCGTCCATGGTGTTGGACTCGCCCTGCTCAATAAGTTCTCTCCGTAGAGAGAGTCATCGAACTGTTCACACTGTCCATATTGAAGTCTCCTGAATCGACAAGTACAGGTAATTCAGTAAGCAGCACTGGGTATCTCCGATTCTCAGTAGAGATGCTGATTTAATTTTCTGTCCATGGGCATCGTCCATCATCTGCATCACCATAACTGCTTACTGAGACCTGATCCTCAGATAGTGATATTCGAATGCTTCCGGTCCCTCTATTAATTACAAATCGGTCTGTTTCGCGCCGGCCATCTTCAAATTCGATAGTCACTTCATAGGCGCCGAATTCATCAGCTATCCCAACAGTCTCATATACTTCCTCTGGTCCAAGGGAAACTCCTCTATCGCGTATCCTCTCACCATCTACATCTGTCAAACGACCTCCAGCTTCATAATCAACTGTAAAAGTGAAATTAAGACTATTGTCGGTTGTATTCCGTATCCTGATAGATTTTGGAGGGTCAAATGTTGGCGTTACTTCATTGAATTCTAAATTTGACTTATCTTTAGTTATATCAATATCCGCCATATAATATTTGTCATCTTTAAACAAATATTGCTCGTCTTTATCTTCAATTAGTAATTCATAGTACAGATTCCCCTTAGTTTCATATTCACCTTCCGCGAACGCAGTATCAACCTCGTTTTTCACGTTATCCGGGAGATTCCAATAATTAATAATCATTCGGTCACACGCTGCTTGATAACTCCACCCGTCAGAATTATCGCTGCCCATACAGCCAGCAAATGTACCCATACCAGTAATGATTGTAGTAAGAAGGGTTCGCCGCTTCATATTCCCTCATCTGATACGACCTATAAGTGTTTTTGGAAAGTCAACTGTTCAGTTCGCACATCTACTTACCGGCTAATTCACCGCAGCAGTCGGTGAACCAAATCAGTAGAAGAGTTCTCTGATACCCGTCGAGAGCAAGGTTTAGTCGGGACGGCGCGTAACTTCCCTGTATGCCATTCAGCGTCAGTTGGCACACGCTTCTCGAGCATCTGGATGAGCTGCCGGCAGACGCGACACTGATCACACCGTTGTCGCACTCTCGCATCCACATTACAGATATCCAGGAACACCGCGTTATCGTCCAGTTTGATGAGTCAAACGAGAAGCGTCCGCTCCAGTGCGATCAGTTTGAGACACTCTATCATCAGATACAGACTGCGCACGATGGGTTCGATCTCGACCGGCTGCCACCAGATGCTGACCCGTATCCAGCGGTATTGAGCGTCCATCCCCGGTTCGAGATCGACGAGGACGCGGGTGTGATCGCCGAGACAGACGGGCCGACAACGACCCAACTGGCCGACGCAGCACACGAACCAGATATCGATAACGACGACCGCACCGAACCAGACGGTCTGGACGTCTACTCGGATGCGCTGCTACTGATCGATGCACTCGAGCGCCACGACGTAACCGACCTACCTGACTTGGAGACGGCCACCCTCGTAAATCTCTACACACTGCTATCGGATGTCCAGCGTGATGCCAACGACTTTCGACAGGAAGTCGCCGACGTGCTTCTCTCACGGCTTCATCACGACCGTCCTGTTGCCGGTCAGTACGGCTCCGTCCAGCGCACGAGTCGCCGCAACCGCTCGCTCAAAGATGACGAAGACGTCCTCTCGATGCTCGAGGCGGAAGGGATCGACCGCGAGCGCGTCATGAGTGTTGATCGCCAGAAGGTCGACGAAGCACTCGAGGTGACGACGCTTACCGAGTCCGATGTCTATGAGATCGATGAGAGCGAGTACGTTCGCAAGGCAGAGGTCGACGACGACGTCAAGGAGTCACGCCTTCAGGGCTTGAAGGACCGGCTTGCCGCCAGCGAGGAGACAGAAGCCGAGGAACTGCAACAGGAAATCGAAGCGCTCGAAGAGCGTATCGATGATCTCACGAGTTTCCGAGCGGGGACGGAGGTACAGTACTGACTGCTAACGGCTTGTGTATGCCAGTGTCTTTCGGGAACCGTTGGAGTGGTGCCCGAGACGGGTCACTCCAGGCAAAATCGTGTGCTGTTAGTTCTGACGTGCTCGCTTGAAGAAGGCGATAGCGGCACCAAGGAGTACCAGATTCTGAAGGAACGAGGTAAGTTCTTCGTCACGCGAGTCTTCGTCGACGGCCCAGAAATCGTGCATGACTGGAGTCACGCCGATGAAGAACGCGGCAACACTGGCTGCAGATAGCTTGGGAAGTTTCCAGAGGCCGATGCCAAGGCCGCCACCGAGAAGGAGACCACTCGAGGCAGGGACGAGTTTGTCTGCGAGGGGGACGCCTTTGGCATCTGCATAGGCGATTCGTCCGTCAAGATTCGTCAGGTTGCGGAGTGCGAGTGCTGCAAGCCCGCTCCCAAAGAGGAGTCGACCGAGCAACGACGGTGGGCTCTCGTGAGCAGAGTCGGAATCAGACATCAACTAGAGGAGAGGGCGCTGGCGCGTTAACTGCCACGGTCTCTGTAGCGCCTGATGGAATCTCGAGAAGAGTACATAGACAGTGACACACAGCGAATTGTGGCGTCTGTCCGAAGATGCTCAACAGAACGCTATCGGTGAGTGACTATGTCAGATGATGTGTCGAATTAGTCGTCATCCTTGTCCTGCGAACGGAGTTCGCTGGCCCGTTTCTCGAGTTGGCGGAGAATTGGGACGCGTTGTTGGTGCTGGTTTTCGTAGGCGATACAGGCTCGGAGCGTGTCCATATCGTTGATCGTCGCGATTCCGGCGTTGATGAGTCGCGTGTTCGGTGCTTCGAGCCGCTTGGCTGGTGAGAGTTCGCTCAAGTTTCCAGGTTGCTCTGGTGTATCGCTCATTGGGTATGCTTCCGCCCCTAGTGGGGCATGAAAAACGGTATTGCTCTCTGGCTCTTTCAACAAGTGAGATATTACTGTTTGTTACGGTACGTACAGAACAACCATCTAACGGCTGGTTCATACTGTCGGACAGAACTATTTGTAGCTCGATCACTCGGGTTCGGCTGTCACCGCTGGAGACAGCCGGCTTTCGCGAGCGACTTCTCACTGACTTCTGTCCGACAGTATCAGTAGTGGAAGTGTCGGATTAGTAGGATTTCAACAGAAGCTGTCGGGCAAATCTGACGGTCAGTTATCGAGTTCGGAGTACGTTAACTGGAGTTCTCCATTGAGCGTGTAGTCTCTTTCGAGGACGCCACTACTTGTGAGTTCGATTGTGGTGTGAATAGTGAGCTTGGTGGCGGTTTCTGTTACTGGTTTGATGAGCAGATTGAGGATACTGATAGTCTCGTCTGCAAGGTCATTCAAATCAGAGACCTCGATAACGGTTCCGAGAGCGCGGTCAGGCGTGTAGAGTGTCACTGAGGGCGGTGGCGAACTATCACCTTCTACTGGCGAGGCGATAGCGACCTTTGGGGGAGATTCCGTCGCTACTTCAGGCATCCACACTCTGAGCTTGACGGAATTCACAGCTGTTCCTTCGCGGTGCCAAATCTCGAGTGGTGCATCGATTACCCCAGAGTCAACACGGCCATTTATCCCAAATTTCCCGATTTCCCCATTGTTGGTTGCGAAGACGAGCGTCTTTCGTCCGCTCGAGTCCGCACGAACGGTCGGGTCGGAGAGTGTCTGTTTACTTCTTATTGGAGGGTGTCATAGAACGAGTAGCACACCAAAGAGCAGGGTGAACGCTGAGGTGGATGAGTTCAGCGACCCTGCAAGATGATCCTTCGGTAGAGTCGTTCTTCAATGTCGCGGAAACCGAGACGCTAGCGTTGTTTGAGCATCTCTCCTTCGAGTTTCTCGAAGAGTTCGACGTGTTCGCCCCGGCGGAGACGGGGCGAACACGAGATCACGAACCACCAGAGCTGATGCGTGGCTTCCTCCATTGCTACTACCACGACATCTACGGCATTCGTCCCGTTGAGCGAGAGCTTCGAAACACGGTCGTTTGGCTCAGCTGTGGGTTCGATCGACCGCCGTCGAGAGACGCGGTCGATCGCTTTCTCACCGACCTCGAACACGTCGTTGACGAAGTCTTTGACCGACTCGTCGAGCAGGCCGCCCGGCGCGGCCTGCTCGACTTAACCTACTGTATCGATTCAACCGACGTGAGGGCGATGCCCGCCGATCAAGACGCGTCGAAGTGCTACGATCCAACCGACGACGAGTACTACTACGGCTACGGTTGCACGATCGTCTCGACCGGGCAAAAGATCCCGATTGCAGCCGAGTTCACCGAGAGTAAGCAAGCGCCAGAGGAGACGGCGATGCGCGTCACACGTGACGCGCTCGCCGTCGCCAAGCCGATCTGGATGGTCGGTGACAGCGCCTACGACATGCTCGACTGGCACGACCACCTGCTGGCCGCAGGGGTCGTGCCAGTCGCTCCGTACAACGCGCGAAACACTGACGACCCGAAAGACATCGAGTACAGGGTCGAAGATCGCATCGAACAACACAGCGAGGACGTTCAGCTAAAGCAGTCCACGTTGGATGAGACGTACAACCGCCGTACTGGAGTCGAACGAACCAACGAATCAGTGAAGGACTGCGGCCTCGGGCGAACGCACGCCCGAGGCCGCGTCCACGCACGAGCGCAGGTGTTTCTTGCCCTGTGCCTTCGCCTCGTCGTCGCTATCACCAACTACGAGCGTGGAGACAATCCGGGAAGTACGATCATCACGGTGTGACAAGAGTTCTATGACACCCTCTCTTATTGCGCTACACCCCGCCATTGCGACGACTCCAGTACTACATACTGCCGCGAGACACTCACGTCTATTCACATTGGTGACAATCCTATGATTAGTGAACTATTTTCTGGTATTCAATGACTTTTCTCAATCATACACAATTGATATGTCTACTCATGTAGTGACCGTCTGCTTCCTATTGATTAGGTTCAACAGCGAATATCTTCGTAGGATCTTTCTCAGTCGTGAAAGCAGCTGTCTTGGATACTGTCACCGAATGGCCATTATTAATATAAAATCGCGATAATGATCACCAACAATGGATGGGGAATGGCGATAATGAGACTTCGACGCCCAACAGACTTCTTGATCCTCGAGGCGCTCGATGAGAGGGGACGCAACGTTGCGACGAATCTTGCAGCGCACACGGGGAAGAGTCGGCAGAACATCAATACTCGGCTACCGGTGCTTGCAGATTATGGTCTCGTACGCAAGATCGGACCCAAAGAACGGTCTGGGCTATACGAAATCACACCAAAGAGGCAAGCCGCACTCGCTCATAGAGATGAGTACAGGAGGGTAGGGGATTTCGAACAGTTGATCGAAGACGCGAAGTAACGACGACTAATTGAACTGCGACCGCTCCTCGAGACACATGATTGCTCTGAACGATTAGCTTGCGCTGGCTCTGTTGAAATCCTCAAGAAGTTACAGATATGTCCGGTAGTCTGACCGGATGGAAACCCTCCCGAAGTCGCGGTTACTCCGGTTCGTCGAGCAGGCATTTCACTTGGCACGCCGAGCTGTCGCTCGCTACTCATCGAAGTTCTCCAAACGCCGGTACACACTCCACCAGCACATCGTTTTACTCTGTCTCAAAGTTCGGAAGAACACGACGTACAGGACGCTCCTTGACGAACTCATCGAGATGCCCCGGATTCGGAATGCCATCGATCTTGAAGAACTCCCGTCACCTTCGACGTTATGTAAAGCGTTCAACCGGCTCGATATGGCAGTCTGGCGTGTTCTGCTCAATCTCTCGATCACGCTTCTCCCGACAAACGGTGTCGTGGGGATCGACGCTTCCGGGTTCGACCGCAGTCACGCCTCAAAACATTACACGAAGCGAACAAAATTGACGATTCAGCAGTTGAAAGTTACACTGCTCGTAGATACGAGAGCGAATGCAATCATTGATCTCCACGTAACGACGACCAGAAAACACGACTCACAGATCGCACCGTCACTCATCAAGCGGAACACCGATCAGGTGACGATTCTCCTCGGCGACAAAGGATACGACGACCAGAAGATTCGGGCGTTAGCCCGTGAAGAGAGCCTTCGTCCGCTTATCAAACACCGAGAGTTTTCGGCACTTCACAAGGCGTGGAACGCTCGGCTAGACGCCGACCTCTACGGCCAACGGAGTCAGAACGAGACTGTGAACTCCCGTCTCAAGCGAAAATATGGGGCATTCGTGCGCTCACGACACTGGTGGAAGCAGTTCCGTGAACTCGTTGTCGGCTGTCTCACTCACAATATCGATAAAACACTCTGAACAGTGTAGATGTAGATCGACGGTGGAGCGAACCAGGTCGTAACATCCCTGATTTTCGTCAGAAGCGCCGTGACCGATACAGAGGGATTAGTATAGAGGGAATCTATCTTTGTGAGCAGAGACATTACAATAGGTGATTACAAGTATCAACTATGGGTATTGAAAGCGACCCGTTTAAGATTCGCCGATCATTCGAATCTATTGCCACTTACACGGACAAATGGTGGTATTTACCGGCACTGTCGGGTATGAGTTGGCTGTTTTTAGTTGGTCTCGCTTTTCTCACGTCTACACCAGTATGGGCATTGGAGACATTCGGCGTATTGATTATTTTCCCCACGACTGTTCTCGCTATTCCAGCCATTATTTTCGACATATTGAATAAATGTGGAGGCGATACGCCTCCAGGGTTGTTCCTTTACTCACCTGCTCTCTTGGGTGCGCTCTTTATCGGTTCCACCGCAGTCATCACTGTCATCGTGATCTATCTGATTATATGGGTATGGCCCGGTAAAACGAGGCTTCACAATTTGCTCAGCTAACCTATCACGGGTTAGTTTCTCAATGCTAAATCTGCTGTATTTGCGCTGTGTATGCAGCACGCCCGCATAATATCCATCGAAACTGGTAATTTCTCTAACTATCAGTCCCCCACCTTCCTAACGACTATTCTGGCAAGAAAAGTATCGAGAAAATAGGATTTCAACAGAGCCCTTGCGCTCTCAACTGCTGCTAGCGTTCTGCGCCATAGACGATTTGCGAGGGGGCTTCGTAGCCACAGTCAGGACAGTCGAACCATCGCTGGACCTTTGCACCAGTGGCAGATTTCTGGCCGACGATGACGTCGTCGTTCGGACACTCCGGACAAGCGAGTTCGGGAGCTGGACGATCCCGAAGTGTATCCCGAAAGCTGGTCGCCTCCTTCGTCTCGAAGCCGCGCGACCACACTGGATAGCCATCGACGAGGATCGCTGCCCGCCACTTGTACGCGTAGGAGTCCGGGGCACGATGCAGGATGGCTCGTGCTCCAGTCTCCGTGTTTCGATATGCCAGCGTGGGTGTTCGACTCTCTCGCGTCCAGTTGGTGATTCGGGGCATGAGTACTCAGAAATGGACGTCTGCCAGCACGATCCAGCACGTCTCGCTCTCGTCAGTGTCCTCGAGGAGGCGATCGAGGTGTCTGCGATGGCGGATCCCAGTTGCGTGCTGATCATACAAGCAGATCGACGGGCCACGGGAAGCACCAACCTGCTGGAAGGCGTGCCGAGCAAGGCCCTCGTCGCGCATGATCTCGTCGTCGCTGCGTTCTTCGAGTGCTTGCTTCACCCGATTCAGATTTCGTTGGAACGTTTCCGTTGTGGTCTCCCAGGCCCGCTCGAGGAGTTCTTCACCTTCGTCGGATGTAACGGGTGCAGCTGTCGGCAGGTCGCCCCACCGTGCTTTTCCAGCCACTGTCGTCTCCTCTTCGTCGAAGGTGACGTAGTAGTCGAACACTGCACAGGAGTCCGGCTCTGCGCCAACCAGTCGGTCGAACACGGTCTTTCCGGTTGACAGTGCCTCGTCTGCTGTCGATGCCTCTACTAGTGCGTAAATGATCATATGCATCTGGGATACCTCACTGTGCCGACGCTCTGGTCAGTACTCGTCTGTTCTTACTCAGTGCGCCGGCAGCCATTACCGGCGCACAAAATCACGGTGCAACGCGTCTGTCTCACGGAGTAGAGTGATCCGTATCGGTAGTAGCATCGACAGCGGGCATCAAGTTGCTCGACTCGTCGATAGCTTCGAAAAGACAGTAAGTGCCTTCGGAAACTTGCACCCCTGCCTCAAGTGGAGTTGCTGGTTAGGGTGCACATCATAGAAGACTCGTGAACGATTTCTTTCAACTCTCTTTTATTGAATCAGCCGGTAAGTAGATGTGCGAACTGAGCGGTACCCTATATGGAGGACAGATGTCTGACTGTACGTGTCAGTATTGAAGTGAGCAATTTATTTGACCTATTCTTTAGTAGTGTCTATCGAGCGGTAGATCTTGGATCGTAATTTAGATGCTTGCTCTTCTCCAATCGTTTCGCTCTCTTCAAGCACATCTACAATTTCAGCTATTGTCTCGCAGAGTTGTTCCGGATTGTCGATGTGTGTTTTAGGTTCGTCTTCCATACGCTATCGTCTACATCAAGTGTATTCAACAAAGGGGACAGCTGTCCAGCATCTCTTGTCAAAAATGATGAATTTGACACAACAACTAAACAATTCTCGGATACAATGTTCGCAATCAGACTGCTGGCTTTGTTCACTGATACAATGGAAACTGTATCATCTGTACTGACTGTTCACTACAGCGCCAAATAGATCCGAGACCGATTCTATGACCTGCTCGGTTAGGAGTTACTGTGGGTATCAGTAGGTTCACCACGCTCTGGTCGAGTGAGATGACTCACTTCTTCAAGGAGTGCTGTTGCTGTCTCGATTCGTTCTCTGTCTGCGTCACTCAGCTGATCGCCCTCGAGATCATTGAGTTGGCTGAGTGCACGATGCAGTCTGTATCCTGGTGTGTTGCGTGGGTCCATTGAATGCGCCTCAGCCGATCGCGGCGCAGACAAACATGACACGATAGCACGGGCGACCGTTCTGTTAACCAACAGCCACGCTGCACCATCGCCGTCTGTTGGTTAAGCCCTGACGCGGAGCAAGTCATTCTGGGCTCGGCCCATAGCGCGGCGTCCCGCAGACCTGGCACTCCCAGATTGCGTGGCCGGTCCAGGTTTCGTCGGGAGCCGATTCATGCTCGCTGAATCGATGATCGGTTGTGCGTCCGCACTGGTGACACTCGAGGCGTTCTTTGGTCGGAATGCCACTATCTTGATGCTCAGGTTCACGTTCTTGAGGTGCCTGCTGGAGGGCAATTGCAGGAACTAGCCACGCATGATCACCGACATTGTCGAGCAGCGTCGCAAGTCGCTGCTCATCGCGAATGCCGGATCCCCCCTCGTCGTAGAGATAGGTTGTTGGTTCGCAGTCGCTCTCCACCGCTGATTGGACAGTCCACGCTGTTCGATCATGGGCCGCTGCGAAAAGCTGCTCACCGTCAGTGGACGAGATCCGTACTGCAGCGGGTAGTACAGGCCACCGATCGGTCAATTGGGCTGCGGGCTCGTCCTCGAGATCGTAGATGATCGTGCAGTCGTCGACAGCCTGTTCGGTCGCATTCGAGGCAAGGAGTGTCGCAGCGGCCGCGCCTTTCGCGACGGCGCCGTAGAACGTAGACGACTCAACAAGCATGTGGACGACGCCGAGGAGTGTCCACTCTGTTGCTGGTGCGTCTGTCTCAGAAGAGCAGTCCTCGAGATTGTTGGTGAGACAGAACAGGCATTTGGTCCGGTCAGCTGGGGTCGGTGCGCCACAGGACCGACACTCGGTGTCTGTTTCCGTTGGAGTGTCTGGATATCCAGCTGTCGCCGTCGCAACTCGCTGTCGATCAGGCTCACCGTCATCATCTTCCCTGAGTGTCTCGTCTGGGATATGCGACGCTTCGCCGGTCGGACGAAGCTCTTCAAAGTTAGAATCGCGATCAGTCATTGATTGGGTAGTGGGTTGTATGGTCTCACGTCTTGATCAGGTCCAGTTCGATAGAGACGATCTGGAAATGAGATTACTGAGACGCTATTGCTGGCGGAGTCCTGCTTCTCGAGCTTCACGGTTGCTGGCACAATGAATACACGCTGGCAGATCACCATCAACAGCAAAAACCCGGTAGTAGTTCTCTGTGACATGAGAGCCACAGCCATCACATTCTGGCATTATCCAAATCTGTGTTGTTACTCCAGTAAATATCTTGTTCCAATGCTTGTGTACTTTTTCTCAATGGCATTCTATCTAAGTGGGATTGACTCTTTTCTGGGCTTGGTATTGTTGCGGTTCGAGAAGGAGTCCACAGTCTTCACAACGAGTTTCGACTGCGTTGGTGGTCACCCGTCCGTTGCATTTGGGACACGGACTGGCGCTCGAGTCGGGCAGGATGTCTTCGTCGAACGTTGTCTGGTAGATCTCTCTGAGAGTCATGGTGTTCACGAGGGGCAATGAGTAACTCCGACTGCCCCTCACCTGCTCGTGGGGTAGAGAAACCTATCTCGAAGTAGACCGTAGCATGGTTCCTTTATTCAGGACACCTTGCGAAACTCGCGGTAAGTACAGAAGACACACGTATCAGTCAGGACAGTACTTCGAATAACTCATCAGAGAGGTCATCCTGGCAGCAGTCCTTTCCCGGCAGACTGCATCAATTCGGATATGGCTACCGAGGCGACGTTCACGGTTCCGTCAGACCAGTTCCCCTTAGGGACAGTGTTCCACCAACTGCCGAACGTGACGGTCACGCTGGAGAGATTTATTCCCGCACAGAGCGTGGTGATTCCCTATTTTTGGGTGCGGGGAACCGAAATCGAGGACATCGAGAGTGCGTTCACTGAGCACCCGGGCGTGAAGGACATTCGGCTCGTGGACTCTGTCGAGGACGAGTACCTGTTACGCGTCGAGTGGGCGCTGGACTACGACGACGTGCTAACCGTCCTGGCGGAGACAGAGGTTCCACTGATCGAGGCCACCGGCACAAACCAACTGTGGACGTTCGAGATCCGTGGGGATGATCGAAGCGACATTGCTGCCTTTCAGCGACGCTATCGAGAGCTGGATATCCCGGTCACGTTGACGAAGTTGCACGCGCTCACACCGGTTGAGACGGGAACCGAAGCCGTACTCACTGACACCCAGCAAGAGGCGCTGGTGCTTGCCTACGAGCGTGGGTACTTCGAGTCGCCCCGCGAGGTCACGTTGGAAACCCTCGGCAAGGAACTCGGTATCTCACAGCAGGCCGTCGGCTCCCGCCTCCGAGGGGAATCAAGCACGTCCTCGGGAGTACGCTCTCCTCCCTTACAGCCAGACCTTGATCAGCCGCTTAAAAATGGTTCGTGTATGAAAAAATCGGCGTGATTTCCGTCGGTCGTCTACGGTAATTTAATGAATAAGGATTCCATCGGCTTTGATTCGGTACTTGACCTGTGCCAACATCGTCGGATCGTCCTGGGGGTACTCGCAGAAGAAAAGCGGCCATTAACGCTCAGAGACCTCACGGAGGCCGTCCTCAAGCACAATCATCAGACGCCACTTACAGAGGTGTCTGAGGACGTACTAACAGAGATTCGCATCTCGTTATCTCATGTCCACATCCTGAAGTTGGCCTCGGAAGGACTCATAAACTATGCTCCAGAGCGCCAACTCGTAGCCCCGACCAAGCAAGTGAAGTACCACGGGTCGGGTGACCCGTGGCGTCCGTGTTTTGTCCAGCACTGCCGACGCACCGGTCTTTAATTCCCTCCGCACTCGCGGTGAGGCTCGTGTGGAAGCAGTAACACCCGAACACCCGCGTTGTGTCCGTGAAGGTCGGCCCCTTCACCACGGCCCGACACAGCCAGACTCACCACGTCTTCCCATGTTTCAGTGCGTGGGTTTTGTGAGGCGATTAACGTGGCTTCCGTCCCAATACCGTCGTTTCAAAGTGACTTGAAATTATGGATTGTGGAGGAAGCGGACGCGATTCACCCACGGGCCAGGTGACCCATGGAACTCTCGCTGTTTTCTTTAGATCAAGTACAGCCGACCCTG